>QHTW01000195.1 GCA_003220955.1 Gemmatimonadota bacterium
TACCTACCGTCCACATTCCACCTACCGTTGGCATTTCGGACAAAACGTCGTCGTTCGCAAGTCGATCGTGTGAGTCTCCACGAGCTTCTTTCCACAGTTCACGCACTTCTCACCGCCGCGGCCATACACTCGCAGCTTGAACTGAAACTTGCCCCGCTCGCCGGTGCCGGTTCGATAGTCTCGTAACGTCGTCCCCGACGATGCGAGCGCTCGCTGCAAAACGTCTACAATCGCGGCGTGCAGCCGCGCGAATTCTTCGAGCGACAACTTGTTGGTAGGCGTCGCTGGATTGAGCCGCGCGTCGAACAGCGCTTCATTGGCGTAGATGTTTCCCACGCCCGCGAGGCGCCGCTGATCCATGATGGCTTTCTTGACCGCCGTTCGCGTTCCCCGTAGCCGGTCAGCGAACACGAACGGCGTGAACGTCTCTTCCAGCGGCTCAGGGCCGATCCGGCCCGTGTAGGCGATCCAGCCTCTTTCATCCAGCAGCCAGATCGTGCCCAGACGTCGTACGTCGCGATACACGAACTTGCGTCCGTCGGTGAGAGTGCAGATCAGGACCGCGTACTTCAATTCGGCCGGTGTCAGGCGCCGCTCGTAGACGAGCAACGAGCCGGTCATGCGCGGCTGAATGATCATGCGGTGGCCACTCGAGAAGCGGAACACGGCGTGCTTGGCGCGGCGAGACACCTGCTCGATGGTGTTGCCACGCAGCGTCTTGATCAGGCGGGGTTTGGAGACCTGGCGCAGCACGTCGGTTTTCTTGAGCTCGACTCGGGCGATGCGACACCCCTCGAGGCGAGGGGCGATTTCGCGGACGATCGTCTCGACTTCAGGCAGCTCCGGCACGCTGGATCTCACGCCAGGCGATGTCGCGTCGCCAGGTCTTGCCTTCGAACGCAATCCGCTCGGCGCCGGCCCGGCTGGCCTGCGCGGCGAGGGCCACCGTAGCACCGAGACCGGTGACGCTCAGAACGCGCCCCCCATTGGTGCGCAGCCGCCCCTCATTGTCGCGGAACGTGCCGGCGTGAAAGACGATCACATTCTCGCCCAGCTCTTTGGCGTCCGGGAGCGTGATGGCGACGCCCTTCTCCGGGTTGTCGGGGTAGCCGCGCGCGGCCAGTACGGTGGTGACCGCAGCCTGGTCGACGGTGAGGACCTGCTGGGTCGGGAGCGGGTCCCAGCGGCGCTGCGCGATTGCCACGATGTGTTCGGTAAATCCCGGCAACAGGGCGGGCAGCAGCGCCTGCGTCTCGGGATCGCCGAATCGTGCGTTGAACTCCAGCACGGACGGCGTGCCGTCGGGCAAGATCATCAGTCCGGCGTAGAGCACTCCTTCATAGCGCGAGCCCAGCGCCGCCACCTCGCGCAGCACGGGCTCGAAGATTTCCGTGCGCACGCGCGCGAGCAGCGCGTCCGTCGCAACGCCGACCGGACAGTAGGCGCCCATGCCACCGGTGTTCGGACCCGTGTCGCCTTCGCCGAGTCGCTTGTGATCCTGTGCGGGCGGAAGCATCAGAATGCGCTCGCCATCGGTCAACGCGAGGATCGACAGCTCCTCGCCTTCGAGGAACTCCTCGATCAGCACCTCTTTCCCCGCCTCTCCCAGCGACCCGTCCAGCATCGCGCGGACGACGCTCGCCGCGTCGATGCGACTTTGGCACACGACGGCGCCTTTCCCAGCCGCCAGTCCCGACGCCTTCACGACGAGCGGCTCGGGATGATTGCCGATGTAGTCGAGCGCCGGCCCCATACCGACGAATGCGGCACTCTTGGCGGTGGGCACGCCGGCGCGATGCATGACCTCCTTGGCATATGCCTTCGACGACTCGAGCCGCGCCGCCGCTGCGGTTGGCCCGAACACGGCCCGGCCGTCGTCTCGAAGCCCGTCGGCCAACCCGGCGGCGAGCGGGGCTTCCGGGCCGATGATCGTGACGTCGATATCCCGATCGCGGACGGCGGCAACGAGGTGGTCGCTGGCGCTGGTGGGGATGGGGAGGTTGGTGGCGAGGGACGCGGTGCCGGGATTGCCGGGTGCGGCGAACAACGTCAGATCAGCAACAGAGGCGGCGGCATCGCGGTGCAGTGCCCAGCACAGGGCATGCTCGCGGCCGCCGCCTCCGACGACCAGTACTCTCACCTCTTCTTGAACGCGTCCGTGAAGGCCTGGGCCGCCCGCTTAGCGGTATCCACGACGTCGTTCACGACTGCTTTCGCTTCCTTCATATAGTGGTCGCGCGCCTCGTCGATGTCGTTCTCGATCGGGCGCTTTTCGGCGTCCGGGCCACGGCGCGTGTACTCGCCGTTCACGATTCGGTCGTACGCGCCCGCTTCGACCCACCGCTGTAGCTCGGCCGCGCGGAGCGTATTGAAGGGGTGCGTCTGATCGAGCGTGTTCAAGATCTTGAAGATGCGATCGACGGCGCCGCCCGTGTCCTCGTACTCCTTGGCCTGCGCGAGGAACGCGTTCAGATCCATCTGCTGCATATCGCCGCCGCCGGCCATTTTCAAGAACATACGCATCGACGCCGGCGGATCCTGCGTCGCGATCAACCCCGCGCGGTCGGACGACAGCTCGCTCTTGCGGAACCACTCGAGCAGCCCGAAGCGAATCGGCGCGAGAAACAGGCCGGCGAGGAACGGCAGCATGTTGGCGCTGACGAACAGAATGATGACGAGGATCGTGTGGTACAGCGCGTGGCCGCTCATGATGTGGCCGAGCTCGTGGCCGAGCAGCGTGCGCATCTCGTCGTCGTCGAGCAGCTTGAGCGCGCCGGAATTGATGACGATGAAGGGGCGCTCGACCCCGAACGCGCCGGCGTTGACGAAGGGTGTCTGCGACACGAACAGCTCCGGCCGATCCGGCCAGTCCATCGTGGTCAAGACATCCGTATAGAGCGCGTTCATCTTGGGGAACTGATTGGGCCCGACGCGCACGGCATTGGCCTGGAACAAGAGGCGGATGCCGCGCTCGCCGAAGAATCCGACGATTTTCTTGACGACTTCATCGAACCCCGGAACGGACCGCAGCGTCTGCAGCGCGGCGCGATCCGCCGGATGCTCCCACGACACGGGAGCGATCTGGGTGAGTATTTTGCGCGGGCGAGCCGCGGGCAATGTGGCGTCAGTCATCTATCTCTCCAGCACAGGGATTTCCACACGTACGGTATCAACACGCATCTGTTTCGTCACGTTTGCTTCAGTCATCCCCCAGCGCCTGATCCAAATCCGCGATCAGGTCCTCCACGTCCTCGATCCCGACCGACAACCGCACCAGGCTGTCGGTGAGCCCCATGCGGCGCCGCATGTCGGCCGGCACGCTCGCATGGGTCATCGAGGCCGGATGGCCGATCAGGCTTTCCACGCCGCCGAGCGATTCCGCGAGCGCAAAGATCTTGGTCCGCCCGACGAAGCGCCGGGCAACGGCCGTATCGCCCAGCTCGATGCTGATCATCCCGCCGAAGCCCTTCATCTGACGCGTCGCCAGGTCGTGCTGCGGATGCGACCGCAGTCCCGGATAGTAGACGCGCTGGACTCTGGGGTGCTTCTCCAGCCATTCCGCGATGCGGCGGGCGTTGGCGTCGTGCTGGCGCATGCGCAGCGCCAGCGTCTTGGTGCCACGCAGCGCGAGCCAGCAGTCGAACGGGCCCGGCACGGCGCCCGACGAATTCTGAATGAAGCCGAGCCGCTCGGCGACGTCGTCGCGGGTCGTCACCAGCATGCCGCCGACCATGTCGGAGTGCCCGTTCAGGTACTTGGTCGTGGAGTGCAGGACGATGTCGGCGCCGAACTGCAGGGGCTGCTGGAAGAAGGGGGTGGCGAAAGTGTTGTCGACAACGAACAGCGTTTTGGCTTTGCGCGCGATCTCGCCGGTCGCCGCGAGATCGCATAGTCGCATCATCGGGTTGGTCGGTGTCTCCGCGTAGACGAGCTTGGTATTCGGGGTCACGGCCGCCGCGACCGCTCGCGTATCACCGCCGTCCACGAACGTGAACGTGAGCCCCAGGCGCGACCAGATGTGCGTCATCTGCCGGTGCGAGCCGCCATACACATTTTCGCCGCTCACGACGTGATCACCGGCGGAGAGGAGTTTCATCACCGCGTCCAGCGCCGCCAGTCCCGACCCGAAGGCGAATCCGTGGAGCGCGCCTTCCAGGGCCGCGACATTGCGCTCGAGCGCCTCGCGCGTGGGATTGCGCGTGCGGGCGTACTCGTAGCCCTTGTTGTGCCCCAGCGATTCCTGGATGTAAGTCGACGTCTGATAGATGGGGCCCATCACGGCGCCGCTGAGGGGATCGCCTACATAGCCGGCATGGACGGCGCGTGTTGCAAAGCGGCGCGATAGGTCCTGATCGGCGACGCGCGTCATGGCCGGAACGTAAGGGCGGCTTCCCTGGGGGGCAAGCGACCTTTACTTTGGCGGGGCCATGCCACCGTTCGCTGGAATGCGATGCCTCGTCGTGGATGACGAGCCGCGGCTGCGCCGCGTGCTCGCGCGCCTGCTCGAGGGCGAAGGGTTCACGTGCGCGGAGGCGGGATCCGGCGTCGAGGCCATCGCCGAGCTCGAGAAGGGACCCGTCCCGCTCGTCATTTCCGACCTCCGGATGCCGGAAATGGACGGCGTCACGTTGCTCCGCGAAATCACCGCCCGCTGGCCCGAGACGGCCGTCATCGTCGTCACGGCGGTGGCGGAAGTGGAGAGCGCCGTCGCGTGCCTCCAGATGGGCGCGCTCGACTACGTCGCGAAGCCGTTTCATCTGGACGAGGTGCGGGCCCGCGTCTCACAGGCGCTCGACAAGCGGCGTCTCATCATCGAAAACCGCACCTACCAGCAGAGCCTCGAGGAGCGCGTCGAGGCGCAGGCCCGGCGCATCGAGGAGCTGTTTCTGGAAGGGGTGCACGCCCTCGTCTTCGCCCTCGAAGCAAAGGACGCGTACACGCGCGGTCACTCGATGCGCGTCGCGAATTACTCCATCGAGATCGCGCGCGCGCTCGGACTCGACGCCGAGGTCATCGACACGATCGCCCTCGGCGCCGAGCTGCACGACGTCGGGAAAATAGGCGTGAGCGAGGCCGTCTTGCACAAAGCGGGCAAGCTTTCTGACGCCGAATACCGCCACATCATGGAACACCCCGTGATCGGCGCGCGCATTCTCGGCCCCTTGATGAAGGACGCTCCGGGCGCCCTGTCGATCGTGCGGTCACATCATGAGCGGCTCGACGGCACTGGGTCCCCGGATGGATTGAAGGGCGATCAGATTCCGTTCGAAGCCCGCCTGGTCAGCGTGGCGGATGCGTTCGACGCGATGACGAGCGTGCGCCCCTACCGCCCCTCGCTCACGGTCAAACACGCGATGCGGGAGCTGGAGGAAGGGAAAGGCGTGCAATTCGATCCCGAGATCGTCACAGCTTTCCTGCGGGCGTACGCGGAAGGGACCACGCTACCCATTCCCACGCCCCAGCTGCAGCCGCTCCGCCTGCCCACGCGGGCGATGGAAGCTCGTCGCGCGTAGACCATGTCCGACACGCTGATGGTCAGTGTGTCGGGGGTTCGAGGTCTCGTCGGCACCGATCTCACCCCCGAAGTCGTCGCCCGCTGGGCGGCGGCGTTCGGGACGTGGGCGAGAGCGGGGAGGGGGGGAGGGGACGGGGGAAGAGGGAAGCGTGGATCGCGCGTCGTTGTGGGGAGGGATGCGCGGACCTCGGGTCCGATGTTCGCGCGCGCGGCGACGGCCGGTCTGCAGTCGGTTGGCTGCGATGTCATCGATGTGGGCTTGGTTGCCACACCTACGGTACAACTCGCGGTGGAGCACCATCGGGCAGCCGGCGGCATCATCCTCACGGCCAGCCACAATCCCATCGAATGGAACGCGCTGAAATTCGTGGGTCCCGATGGCATCTTTCTCGACACCGCGGCGGGCACGCGGGTAGGCGACCTGGCGGCTGCAGACTCCCTGCCACGAGCCGGCGTCAAGGCGATAGGCGGTGTGGAAGCGGATTCGGAGGCGATTGCCCGCCATCTCGCCGCCGTACTCGCGCTGCGGGGAGTCGACATCCGGGCGATCCGGCGCCGCCGGTTCCGCGTCGGGCTCGATACCGTGCGTGGTGCCGGCGGGGCAGTGATGCCGGAGCTGCTCGAGCGGCTCGGGTGCCGGGTGGCGGCGATCAACCTGGAGACCGACGGTCTGTTTCCGCGTCCGCCTGAGCCGGTGCCCGAGAATCTCAAGGCCCTCGGCGCGCTCGTGCGACGGAAAAGGGCCGATATCGGAATCGCCGTTGATCCCGATGTGGATCGATTGGCGATCGTTGATGAGCGCGGCAATCCGATCGGGGAAGACTACACGCTCGCGTTCGCGATTCGCGCGGTATTGGGGAAGAGGGACGGAGGACGAGGGAAGGGTAAAACCGTCGTGTGCAACCTCTCGACGAGTCTCGTTGTCGAAGACGCCGCGCGAGAGTTCGGGGCGTCGGTCGTTCGCGCCCCCGTCGGAGAGGCGCACGTCGCGCGCAAGATCATCGCGCTGAAAGCGGTGATCGGCGGCGAAGGCAACGGCGGCGTGATGTATCCCGCCTTGCACGTCGGACGAGACGCGCCAGTGGCCGCCGCACTCGCGTTGGCGCTGCTCGCGCGTGAGCGGCTCACGGTGAGCGACGCGGTGACACGAGCGCCGCGGTACACGATCGTAAAGGCAAAAGTGGAACGCGGATTTCGGAATGCGGAACGAATGGGCGGGGTCTATGCGGCGCTGCGTGCACGGTTTCCGGAGGCGAGCGCTGATCTCCAGGATGGACTGCGCCTCGCGTGGCCAGACCGGTGGCTGCACGTGCGGCCCTCCGGGACGGAGCCCATCATTCGACTGATTGCGGAAGCGCCGACCGGCGCCGACGCGGAACGGTTGATCGCAGAGGGGCGGCGGTTATGTGCGGCATCGTAGGGTACACCGGGAAGCGATCAGCGGCGCCCGTCGTTCTCGAGGGTCTCAAGCGCCTCGAGTATCGCGGCTATGACTCGGCCGGCCTCGCCGTGGTCAGCGGGGACGGTGAACTCCAGATCTTTCGCGCGCCCGGAAAGATCGCCGTGCTGGAACGGGAGCTCGGCAGCAAGCTCCCGGAGGGCACCACCGCTCTGGCGCACACGCGCTGGGCGACCCACGGCGTGCCCAACACCGTCAACGCGCATCCGCACGCGGATTGCGGCGGCACCATCGCGCTGGTGCACAACGGCATCATCGAGAACGCGGGCGCGCTCCGCCAGGCACTCAGCAAGCGCGGGCACGTGTTCCGCTCGCAGACCGACACCGAGGTGCTGTCGCATCTCATCGAGGAGACACACACGAAAGGCGCGCGCCTGGTGGACGCCACCGCAGAAGCGCTGCGCCAGGTGGAGGGCACGTACGGCATCGCGGTGATCTCCAGCCGCGAGCCCGATACGATCGTCGCCGCGCGCCGCGGCTCCCCGTTGCTGGTCGCCATCGGCAACGGCGAAAACTTCGTCGCGTCCGACGCGTCGGCCGTGCTCGCGCACACCCGCTCGGTGGTGTACCTGGACGACGGCGACATCGCCGAAGTCAGACCGGCCGACTATCGGATCATGGATCTCGCGGCGGCGGAAAAGGAAAAACAGATCATGCAAGTGGAGTGGGATCTCGCGACGATCGAGCGCGGCGGCTTCGCCCACTTCATGCTCAAGGAGATCATGGAGCAGCCCGAGAGCATCCGCAACACGATGCGGGGGCGCCTGCTGGAAGAAGAGGGGACCGTCCGGTTCGGCGGATTGAACATCAGCGACGAGGAGCTGCTCAAAGTGCAGCGCATCGTCATCACCGCCTGCGGCACGTCGTGGCATTCGGGGTTGATCGGGGAATACATGATGGAGGAGCTGGCCCGGATCCCGACCGAAGTCGAGTACGCGTCGGAGTTCCGCTACCGCAACCCGATCGTCGACGAGCGAACCCTCGTGATCGGCATCTCGCAGTCAGGTGAAACGGCCGACACGCTGGCCGCCTTGCGGGAGGCGAAGCGGCGCGGCGCACGGACCCTGGGGCTGGTCAATGTCGTGGGCAGCACGATCGCGCGCGAAGTGGACGGCGGGATCTATCTCCACGCCGGTCCCGAGATCGGTGTGGCGAGCACGAAGGCGTTCACCAGTCAGATCGTGGCGTTGGCGCTCCTGACGTTGAAAATGGGCCGGCTGCGCGCCCTCTCGATCCTGCAGGGAAGGGAAGTCGTGCGTGCGTTGGCCAAGCTGCCCGACCTCGTGACGCGCGTGCTTGCGAAAGCGTCCCAGATCGAGCAACTCGCCGATCGCCTGATTCGCGCGCAGAACGTGCTGTACCTGGGCCGCGGCTACAACTTCCCGGTGGCGCTCGAGGGCGCGCTGAAATCTCCTACATCCACGCCGAGGGGTATCCGGCTGCCGAGATGAAGCACGGCCCGATCGCGCTCATCGATGACCTGATGCCGGTCGTGTTCATCGCGCCCAAGGATGCCGTGCACCAGAAGGTCATCAGCAACATCGAGGAAGTGAAAGCGCGCGGGGGTCGCGTGATTGCGATCGTGACGGAGGGCGACACCGCGGTCGACAAGCTGGCAGACCACCGGATCGAGATTCCCGAAACGCTCGACTTGTTGACGCCGGTCGTGAGCGTCGTGCCGTTGCAGCTGCTGGCCTACTACATCGCCGTTCGCCGGGGGTGCAACGTCGACCAGCCGCGCAATCTCGCCAAGTCCGTTACCGTCGAATAACGTGTAATCATGAGAGTCGTTCTGCAGCGCGTGGCCCGCGCCGCCGTTCGGGTTGGTGACCGGACGGTTGGTCAGATCAGCCAAGGCTTTCTCGTGCTCGCCGGCTTCGCGCCGACGGATACCGACGCTCAGCTTGTCTGGATGGCGGAGAAAATCCTCGGCCTCCGCGTCTTCGGCGATGCCGATGGCAAGATGAACCGCGATCTCAGCGAGGCCCGCGGCGCCGTGCTCGTCGTGTCACAGTTCACGTTGTACGGAGACGCCAGCAAAGGCCGGCGGCCGAGCTTTATCAATGCCGCGCCGCCGAACGTCGCAATCCCGCTGTACGAAAGATTTGTCGCGCTCCTCAAAGAGCAATCAGGCGGGAAGATCCCCGTCGAGACAGGTGAGTTCGGTGCCATGATGGAGGTGGAACTGGTCAACGACGGGCCGGTCACGTTGATTTTGGAGCGCTAACGGGGGGCGGGGGGAGCCACCGGGACGGCCACGATCGCGAGGCGGTCTCCTTGCGGGCTCACGGCGAGGCGCGTGACGTTGCTGAGACCAGCGGCTGCAAGATCCGCCACCTGCTCCCACGCTCCTCCGCGTCGCGAATCCCACTGATACACGATCGTTCCGCTCGCGGTCAACACGATTCCAGCAGGTGTCCAGGCGAAGAATTCGGCACCCGGTGGAACCTTCACGAGCTTCCGCACGCGACGCGTGCGGATGTCCAGCTCCTCGAGCGCGGCACCGGCAACCGAGTCGCGCTGCACGAAGCTGACCGACGCGCTTCCCGGAATCCGCTGCAAGGACCGGCCGACATCCTTGGCGAACACCTCGCCACGGGCCTCCGGGAACCCGGCATCCGCGATCTGCAATGTGGAAGGGGAGCCCAGGACGAAGAGGACCAGCGTGTGGGCGTCGCCCCAGGCGTGGTACCCCACCGGTTTGATGGAATCGAGCACCACGCGTGGTCGCGACCCGGCGAGGTCGAACGCCCACAGGCGCTGCGTCGAATCGGCTTCGACGCGCACCACGGAGAAGCCGCTGCCGTCCGGCAGCGGCGTGGGCGAATACTCGCTCTCGCGCGTCGTCGTGAGCCGGACGCTCGTTTTCTGGTCGATGTCGTACCGGTAGATGTCCGCCTGACTGTCCTCGCGGATCGACGTATAGAGGAACGCGCGACCGTCCGGCAAGAAAAACGGCTGGTTGTCGTAGCCCGGCCTGGCGGTCACGTTGACGGGCACGCCCAGGCTGACGCGACCCTGGGTGACGCGCAGGTCGGCCAGATAGATGTCCGTCGCAGGCGGCCCGGCGGGAGCGGCAGGTGCGGCTTGCAAGGTGACCAGCGCGATCCAGAGCACGCCCAAACTTAGCCCGCGCTATCTTTTTTCGCGTGTCCACCAAACCGATCGTTCTCGCCTCCGGCTCCCCCCGCCGGAAGCAGCTCCTCGAAATGCTGCGCATCCCGTTCCGCGTCATCGCGCCCGACGTGGACGAGCATGTCCTGCCCGGCGAAAAGCCCGACGCCTACGTCACCCGCCTGTCGCGCGCCAAGGCGCAAGCCGTGCTGCCGCGCGCGCCCGGCGAGGTGATTCTCGCCGCCGATACGACCGTTGTGCTCAGCGGCAGGATCTTCGAGAAGCCGACCTCGCCCGCCAATGCCGTCGAGATGCTGGAGCAGCTCCAGGGCAAGACCCACGAAGTGCTCACCGCGGTGGCCGTCGCCGAGAACGGGCGGTTGGAACAGGCGCTCGACGTGTCGCGCGTAACGTTCCGGCCCAACGACCGCCGCACGCTGGAGGAATACGTCGCCACCGGCGAGCCGCTCGACAAGGCCGGCGCCTATGCGATTCAGGGCCTGGGCGCGCCGCTGATCGAGCGCGTCGAAGGAGACTTCTTTGGCGTGATGGGGTTGCCGCTGCGGCTCGCGCTGGACCTGCTGGCGAAGTTTGGACGCCCTTACCGCTTTACGCGGTAAACCGGGATCTTCTTCGCTTTTCCCTTGACCTGAATCGGCTCGAGCGCCTCGACGGCCGGCTTCTTTTTCAGCTGCTCGAAGAACGGCTCGGAAATCAGGATTTCGTTTGGCCCGGCCTTGCCGCAAAGGCGGTAGGCGGTGTTCACGGCGTCCCCGATCACCGTGTATTCGAGTCGCCGATCGGATCCGATGTTCCCGGCGAATACCTCCCCGAAGTTGATCGCGATGCCGATCTGCACTTCGGTGCGCCCTTCCTGTTTCCATTTACTGTTGAGCTTCTCGAGCTCCTTCAGCTGCGCGATCGCGCACTGTACGGCGCGATCGGCGTCATCCTCATGGACGATCGGCGCACCCCACAGCGCCATGATGGCGTCCCCCATGAACTTGTCGAGCGTCCCGCCAAACTCGAAGACCTTGTCCACCATTTCGGTGAAGTACTCGGTGAGCAGCCGCGCGATGTCGTCCGGGCTCATCGTCTCGGACATCGGCGTAAAGCCCCGAATGTCGGAGAAGAACACCACGACGGGGCGCTTCTCACTCGGCAGGCGTCCCGCGTCCTGCTGCTGCGCGATCACTTGCGCGATATTGGGCGAGAAGTACCGCTCGAAATTCGAGCGGACGAGCGCTTCCCGCCGGATCCGCTCGGACAGCTGTGAGTTCTCGATCGCGACCGCGGTCAAGCCCCCGAACGCGATGAGGAACTCGAGGTCCTCGTCCGCGAACGAATGCGTCGCGGTGAGGTTGTCGACGTACAGGATGCCGAGGACGTTCGAGTCCGACCCCATGAGCGGGGTGCACATCGCACTGCGGACGCTCTGGATGAGGATCGATTTCCCCTTGAACCGCTCGTCCGCGGCGGCATTGTCCGACAGAATGGCGACGCGCTCCTCCACCGCTTTCCGCGCGATCGATTGCGGCACGTGCTTGGCGGCGCTCGCGTCCCCCGTTCGGCTCTTCGAAATGCGTGGGATCAGCTCGTTCGACTTGCCGTCGAGCAGGAGAATCGAGACGCGGTCCACGTTCATGATCTGGAACGTGAAGTCGACGACCTTGTCGAGCAGGCGGTCGAGCTCCTGCTGCTTCGAGAGCTCCTTGGAGACCTCGAGCAGCAGCGACAGCTTCTTCTCGCGCCGCTCCACCAGATTGTCGGCTTTGACCTTGAGGTGCGACGCGCCCTGCGGCTCGTCGATGACGATCGCGGGGACGCCGCCCGAGACACTCACGGGCAGCTGCCGGACGATGGTGCCACCGGCCCCGCCCCCCTTGGTCGCGGCTTTGAAGTCGGCGGGCGGCGGCACGATCTGCGGCCGCGGGGCGGGCGCCGTCACCTCTTTTACACGAAACGCCACTTTCCCGAAGGTCACGACATCGTTCGCGACCGCGTCGGCCTCGGTGATCTTGGCGCCGTTCAGGAATGTGCCGTTGGAGGAGCCCAAATCGGTGACCCGAACCCCACTTTCGGTCAGCACGATTTCGGCGTGGCGGCGGGAGATGGTCGGATCGTAAATCGGGACGTCGCTGGTGACCGCACGCCCCACCACGAGTTTGCGCCCGAGCTGGAGATCGATCGACTGCTCGCCGGAAGTGCTCAGCAGCTTGAACACAGGCTCGAAAATATAGGCCGCATGGGCCTAATCACCAGCTTTGGCCAGCGCCAGCGCGCGCAAGACGGCCTGAGCTTTGGCTTCTGTTTCCGCGAATTCGCGCGCCGGCTCCGAGTCGGCGACGATGCCGGCGCCGGCTTGCACAACGACACGATCGTTGAGAACGAGCGCCGATCGAATCGCGATGCAGGTATCCATCGTCGTCGCACCCCATCCGACATAGCCGACCGCTCCCGCATAGGGACCACGCCGCTCCGGCTCCAGCTCGTCGATGATCTCCATCGCCCGAACCTTGGGAGCGCCGCTGACGGTCCCCGCGGGGAAACAGGCGCGGAACACGTCGAGGGCGTCATACCCGTCTTTCAGCTGACCGCGCACTTCGCTCACCAGATGCTGCACGTGCGAGTAGCGCTCGATTTGCAGCGATTCGGTGACGCGCACGGTGCCGTACTCCGCAACGCGGCCCACGTCGTTGCGCCCCAGATCCACGAGCATGCGATGCTCGGCGAGCTCCTTGGCATCGGCCCGTAGCGAGGCAGCCAGCGCGTCATCCTCCTCGGGGGTGGCCCCGCGCGGCCGAGTGCCCGCGATCGGCCGGACCGTGACTTCATTGCCCTCGACCCGGACCAGCACTTCGGGGGAGCTGCCCACGAACGTGACGTCGTCCAGAGCCAGATAGAACAGATAGGGAGCGGGATTCAGGGCGCGTAGGTAGCGGTACAGCCGCAGCGGCTCGACCGCACCCGGCACCACCTGACGGCGGGACAGCACCGCCTGGAACACATCGCCGGCGGCGATGTACTCGCGGATCTTCGTGACGTCGCGCTCGAATGCGGCCCGCGGGTACGAGGATTCGGGGGGGGAGCGCAGCGACTTGCGGTCGGCGTCGAGCGCCAACGGGGCGAGGTGGTGCGTGTCGCTGAGGCGGGCGATCAGCGTGTCCAGGCGTTCCTGCGCCGCGTCGTACAAGCGCAACCGCTGCGCCGCGGAGGCCTTCGCCGGCACCTCGACGTTCGCCACGACGATCGCACGCCCGAACACGTTGTCGAGGATCACGAGCGAATCCGCGATCATCACCACGGCGTCGGGAACACCGAGCGTATCGGTCGGCGCGGCCGGCAGCTGCTCGATACTGCGCACCAGATCGTAGCCGAGGTATCCTACCGCGCCACCCATGAAACGCGGCAGCCCCGGTACAGCAATCGTCGGGAGCGCGCGCATCGTGTCCGCCAGATGCGCGATTGGATCCGGGGTCTGACCGGCTGGCGCCCACCCGGAGCCCTGCGTCCACCGCTCGATCTGTTGGCCACGATAGCGCCAGGCCTCGCGCGGCTCGGTGCCGAGGAAGGTGTAGCGCGCCCATCGCTCGCCGCCGACCAGCGATTCGAGCAGGAACGCAAAGGGCGGCCGCGCAATCTTCGCAAAGGCGGCCACCGGCGTATCGGCGTCGGTGACCACTTCGCGCGTCACCGGAACGATGCCGCCGGGTTTGGCGCGCTCGAGGAATGCGTCGCGTGGGTCCATGGTCTAGATTTCGCCGCGATGCGCTGGTGCGCCGTACTTTTGCTGCTGCTCCCCGCCACGGGATCCGCCCAGGACTGGAACGGCGATTCCGCCCTGGCGCTCGCGCGGCGCGCGATCGACCGGCGCGCACAGGCCGCCGTGGATACCGCGCTGCGCGACTACAAGGCCCAGGCTCACGGGTTTCTCTTCTTCCTCGGGCAGTTCGGCGAAGGGCTCACCGAGCCGCCACGGCTGATAAAAGCGGACCAGTTGGAGCTGGAAGTGTACTGGAAGGCGCCCGCGCTCAGCAAGCAGCGCATCATCGGTTGGCGTGATCGGACCGAGCTGCCCACCGACATCAACTACCACCGCGATCACCTCGGCATCGTGCAGAACAACTTCGGCCGCGCGATCCGCCTCGGCGAAGGTGACGAGGTACGCGACGTCCCCCATCCCCTCGCACCGGGTGGGACGGAGGTGTACGACTTCGCGCTGGGCGATACGACCGCGATCGTGCTCTCCGAACGAGCGGTCCGCGTGGTCGAGTTGCGCGTGCGGCCGAAGACATTCGCCCAGGCCGCGATCGTCGGCACGCTGTTCGTCGATGTCGAATCCGCGGACCTCGTGCGCATGGCGTTCAATTTCACGCCGAAAGCCTATCTCGATCCGCAGCTGGAAGACGTCAGCATCGTGCTGGACAATGCGCTGTGGGAAGGCCGGTTCTGGCTGCCGTTTCGCCAGGAAGTCGAGATCCGGCGGCGCGCGACGTGGCTCGACATCCCGGCGCGCGGCATCATCCGTGGCCGCTGGGAGATCGACGGTTACCGTTTCAACCTCGGTCTCGCGAACAGCTGGTTCAGGGGCGACGAGATCACGGCGCTTCCCAAGGTTCAGCGCGACTCGTTTCCCTGGCGCACGCCGCTCAGCGCGGCGATCCAGAATGTCGCCGAGCCGGTCCGCGAGAACGATCTCCAGCGGGTGCGCGCCGAAGTCAGCCGCATCGCGGGACGACGCGCCCTCACCGGCCTCAAACGCCAGCGCCTCGGCGCCCGCGCGCTCAGCGAGCTGGTCCACGTCAATCGCGTGGAAGGCCTCGCGGTCGGCGCCGGATTCGTGTGGCGGACGCCCAACGACGGCTTCGAGCTGCGCGGGCTCGGCAGCTACGGATTCGCCGACCGGGCGGGCAAAGGCATCCTCGCGCTTA
>QHTW01000196.1 GCA_003220955.1 Gemmatimonadota bacterium
AGGCATTCCTCACCGGCTTCCGTGCGGACGCGCGAGCCGACGCGCACAGCGCTCGCTTCGCGAGTCAAGCACGCGACCTGCTGACGACCACGCAGCTCATGCTCGACTCGCCGGCCGCGAAAGATCCCCGGATGCGGTCGCTGCTCGAGGATCTGGAGCTCGTGCTCGTGCAAATCTCACAGCTCGGCGCCGCCCAGGACCGACATGACGCCGACCTTATCACGCAAGGCATGAACCAATCGAACGTGTTGCCCAAGCTGCGCTCGGCGATTCCCGCCGGGCCCGTACCGGTACGCACTGAAGGAGCACTCTGATGTTGGCTTCCCTGTCCCTCTTGCTCGCCGTTACGACTATGCAGGCGACGCCGGCCCCGGCGCCGTCGCCAGCACCGCGCGCGCATCGTCGCGCGCATGCCATCACTATCGCGCCGTTTGCGGCCTCGGCGGCAGAGCTCGAGGCAGCAGCCGCCGGGTTGGCGATGGCGACGCCCGACTTCGCGATGCTGAGCGCGCAAGCTCCCGTATTGGCGATGTCGGCTCAAGCGCTCCAGGCGCCGGTATTCGCCCTCAGCGCCGCCCCAGTAGCCATGGCCGGCGGATTCCAGGAGCTCGCCGGTCTCGCTGACCTCGCCGGGCTCGCCGATCTGGCCGGCCTGGCCGCGCTCGCGGACGTTGGCGATTTCACTTTTGACATGGAGGACGAGCCCGAGCCCCGTTGGCCGCAAGACGAGGCCAGCACGCAGGCGGACGTCGCGGATTCGGTGTATCGCGCGGCGCGTCGCGCGCTGAATCAGAATCAGTACCAACAGGCGGCGGAACTCTTCCGCCGGATTCGTGATCGCTACGCGCGGTCGACGTACGTGCCGAACACCTATTACTGGGAAGCGTTCGCACTCTATCGGACCGGTTCTGACGACAACCTGCGGGCCGCTCGCAGCGCGCTGAAGACACAGGCCGATCGCTATTCCAAAGCCACGACGCGCCGTGATGCCGAGGTGCTGCTGCGACGCATTCAAGGTGAGCTGGCCCGGCGTGGCGATCAGCCCGCCGCGACAGCGATCGCGCAGGACGTCGATGAGATTGCTCCAGTCGCCGCCGTACCGCCGGTAGCAGGAACGCCCCCGGTCGCCGCCATTGCGGGGGTTCCGGGCCGGCACCGGTACGAAAGCAACAATTGCGACGACGACGACGACATTCGACTCGCCGCCCTCAATGCCATGCTGCAGATGGACGCGGAACGCGCGGTGCCCACGCTGAAGACCGTTCTGGCACGGCGTGATGCCGGCTCGACCTGTCTGCGGCGCAAGGCGGTCTTCCTCGTCTCACAGAAGCGCAGCGATGAGACGACCTCCATCCTGCTCAGCGCCGTGCGCTCCGACCCCGATCAGGAAGTTCGCGAGCAGGCGGTGTTCTGGCTCTCCCAGGTACCGGGCGATGAGACGGCCCTGGCGCTGGATTCGATTCTGCGAGATCCCAAGACGGATCCCGAGATCCAGGAGAAGGCGATCTTTGCGCTGTCGCAGCATCGTGGCGCTCGTGCCGGCGCGACGCTGCGCGCCTTCGCGGAGCGCAGCGACGTCAATAGCGATCTCCGCGAAAAGGCGATCTTCTGGCTGGGGCAGAACCGGTCGGAGGACAACGCGCAGTTCTTGAAGGATCTCTACAAGAAGCTCGACAACGAG
Source organism: Gemmatimonadota bacterium (assembly GCA_003220955.1). GTDB lineage: Bacteria > Gemmatimonadota > Gemmatimonadetes > Gemmatimonadales > GWC2-71-9 > 20CM-2-65-7. Next base: position 1,682 of record QHTW01000196.1, read on the forward strand.
GACCTCAAGGAGAAGGTGATCTTCTCCCTGTCGCAAATGGGCGGCGCCGACAACTACCGCTGGCTGATGGACATCGCCCTGGATTCGCACGAGGACATCGAAATCCGCAAGAAGGCGCTGTTTTGGGCCGGGCAGGGACACAGCGTGGATGTCGCGGATCTCGTGCGGCTGTACGACAGCATGAACGACCGCGAGATGAAAGAGCAGCTGATCTTCGTGTACTCGCAACGGCGCGAAGACGCCGCGCTCGACAAGCTATTCCAGATCGGGAAAAACGACCCCGACCGTGAGCTTCGCAAGAAGGCGATCTTCTGGGTCGGCCAGTCGCGAAGCCCGCGAGCAGCGCAGTATCTCCAGGAGCTCATCAACCAATGAACACACGTGCGTGGTACGTGCTGCGTGGTGCGTGGTTGCTGCTGATCGCGGCGAGCACGGCAACCGCGCAGACGCTCGAGAAACGCGTGGCCGCCGCGCCCGACGGATCGGTGCGTCTCAGCTTTGCCGCCCGTCCGGGCGTGTACGGCAACGGCCGCAACATGATCAGCTGGGATTGCGACAAGGGGAATTGCCGCAGCCGCCAGGTCGACGGGAATTGGGAAAACCGCAACGACTGGGACTCACCGTGCGACTCCGGCCCCGTCCGCATCGCCCTCTACAAGAGCAGCGGCCGGATCACCGACTTGCGGGTGTATGTCGGAGGCGAGTGGCGCGCGAACGCGTCGGCGACGGACCTCGGCATGGTCGGGACGAAGGACGCGACCAGCTACCTGCTCGGTCTGGCCGCCCGCGATGAGTCGCGCGCGGCGGAGAAAGCCATCTTCCCGGCGGCATTGGCCGACAGCGTCTCCATCTGGCCCGATCTGTTGAAGATTGCCAAGGCGGACAACGTCACACGGAAGGTCCGGCGCTCTGCGGTGTTCTGGCTCGGGCAGGCCGCCGGTGACGCCGCGACGCGCGGCCTGACCGATCTCGTCGACGACGGGAACCAGGATCGCGAGGTGCGCGAGTCGGCGGTGTTCGCCTTGTCGCAGCGGCCCCGCGACGAAGGCGTTCCGGCTCTGATCCGGATCGCCAAGGAGAACAAGGACCCCGACCTGCGCCGCAAGGCCATCTTCTGGCTGGGTCAATCGGAAGATCCGCGGGCGCTGACCCTGTTTGAGGAGTTGCTTACTAGGCCCTGAGTATCTTGTGGCATGCCTTTCTGGACTGGACGGCGTGCCGTCGGCGGGGTTCTCCTTCTAGTCGTCCTGCTCACGCTCACCTGGGCGGCGGTTGTGGTCGCGGTCGCCATCCAGGCGGCGCACGATGAAGCAACGGGCGCCGATGCCATCGCGGTCCTCGGCGCCGCGCAGTACAACGGCCGGCCATCCCCCGTCTTTCGCGCTCGACTCGATCACGCCGCCACGCTCTACCAGCGAGGCCTCGCCCCCGTCGTCCTGGTCACGGGCGGCGTCGGCCCGCGCGACTCACTCAACGAAGCCAACGTCGGGCGGGACTACCTCGCCCGCCTCGGCCTGCCGGACGAGGCGGTCATTCCGCTCGCCGGCGGCCACGATACCTACTCCTCCGTCGAGCAGATCAAACGATGGTTCGCGGGACGGGATAGCCGTCGCGTGCTCCTCGTCAGCGACGGCTTTCACATGCTGCGCCTGCGAATCATCGCCCGACGCCTGGGGTTGACCCCGTACACGTCGCCAGCCGCTGGTTCACCAATTCATGCCAACGTCCGCCGCAATACCGGATATCTGTTCGCGGAGGGCTTCAAGGTGCCCTTCACCTGGCTGTTCCAGCACTAGAAAGAAGGATTGCCGATGCAGATCGCCAGCAAGCGCATCCATTCGGGACGAGTCATCGATTTGGACGTGGATTCGGTGCGCTTTCCCGATGGATCCATCGGACAGCTCGAAATGATTCGGCACCCCGGAGCCGCCGCTGTCGTACCCTTCGCATCCGATCCGCGCGGAAACGATCCCACCGTGCTGTTGATCCAGCAGTATCGCTACGCCGCAAACGGAGTGCTGATCGAAATCCCGGCCGGCCGGCTCAACCCGGGCGAAGACCCGCAGGTGTGCGCCCACCGTGAGCTGCTGGAGGAGGTCGGTGTGAAAGCCGGACGGGTCGAGCGTCTTACCACTATATGGACAACACCCGGCTTCACGGACGAACGGATTCACCTTTTTTGGGCGTCCGACCTCACGGCCGACAAGCACGCGCGCGAGCCCGACGAGTTCATCGAGGTAATCCCCAAGCCGTTGTCAGAAGCGGTACAGATGGTGCGCAGCGGAGAAATCTCCGACGCCAAGACCGCGTTGAGCCTCCTTTTTGTGGCTGGTTTCATTCTGGCGCATTAGTCCGCCCCATTCTTCGGATCTAGATCGAATGTGGAATTGTCACGTCCCCGGGCGGGGACAATATTCCCATTTCGCAACCGATTGCGAATCACAACTGCTGACGCCGCAATCGGTTAGTCTATAAACTCGGGAGGCACGGTTTGTGCGAACTGCCCAAAACGTGAATCACGGAAGCCTCATCACCGTTTCCGCCAGAACCAGCAGGGTACCGATGCGGACCACGCTCAAGCATCCAACGCCGGCCGCCGACTCCCAGCGAGCGCTGCAGCGCGAAGCGCTGCACGAGTTGGACGACGGTCAGGTCGTGATGCGCCATCTCGCGGGGGAGCCGCAGGCGTTTGGCACGCTGGTCGATCGCTATCAGACGCGGTTGCTCAATTTCGTGAATCGGACAATCGGTGATCGTGAGCGGGCTGAGGACCTCGTACAGGAAGTCTTCATCCGGGTCTTCCGTCACCTCCATCGCTTCGACCAGACCAAGAAATTCTCGACGTGGATCTACACGATCGCGTCCAATCTGGCGAAGAACGAGCTCCGCAACCGCAGCCGCAACCCGCTGGTTCTGTTCCAGACCATCAAGAAGAATTGGGAAGCGGATCATCGGCCGCTGCAATTCGAGGACACCACCGCGCGGCCGGACGATCTCTATCGGAAGCGGTTCCTCAAGGATGCCGTGGATCAGTGCGTACAGCGGCTACCCGAGCACCACCGGGAGGTGTTCGTGCTTCGGGAGCTCGAAGGGAAGAGCTACCAGGAGATTGCCGAGATCACCGGGTGCAACCTGGGCACGGTGAAGAGCCGCCTGAATCGGGCACGCAACAGCTTCGCCCAGCTCATCGGCCCCATCCTCGTTTAGCTACAATTCGGCATGTCCCACCCCCGGCGGCGGAACACCCCGCGGCCGGGGGTGGTACACTTTGCAACCATGCTCTGCAGCGAATTCCTCGAACGGCACACCGAGTTTCGGGACGGGTTAATCACCTCGGCCCGGGACCTGCGCCGCTTTGAGCGACATTTGACCCATTGCGCGACGTGTCGTCGTTACGATGCCACAATCCGCCAAGCCGTTCATGCCTTGCACGCCACATCCCGCATTACGCCATCCGCAGATTTTCGGCAGCGACTCGACGCCCGCATTGCCGTCGAGCGCCGCCGCGTGCCGCGCACGCCGGCGCAGGCGGGGATTTCGGCGACGCTCCTGGTGATCGCCGCGCTCGGGCTTCTCGTCTTCGAGGTCACACATCGACCCCGCATCGCGCGAGCACCCCTGCTTCCACCGGTAGCGTTCCCCAAGCCGGTCGCGAGTGGGAGCCTCCCGTTCGTTTCGTTCCAGGATCCCCGCGCCATCATCCTCGTGGGGAATCCATATTCCCCCTCACGGAGCCTTTCTCCGAGCACAGGGGCGCGGTAACTTCGCTGGATGGCGGCGCTCACGCTCGATGCACTCCTTCGCAGTCTGAAGAAGGGGCCCCCCGCTCACGTCTCCGCAACTGTTTACTTGCTGTACGGTGACGAAGACGTCCTCAAGGATGAGGCGGTGCGCATGCTGGTCGACGCCGCGTTGGGGGTAGGGAGAGGGGGCTCAAGTCGGGATTTCAATCTCGATGTTCGCTTCGCTCCTGACCTGACGCCGGAGTCCTTCCATGCGCTGGTCAACACACCGCCGATGCTGGCGGGGCGGCGGGCGGTCGTGATCCGCAGCATGGAGCAGCTCGGCAAACGGAAGACGAAGCTCCGCGACGAAGTCCTCCGCTACCTCGCGTCCCCCAATCCGAGCACGCTGCTTGTGCTCGTTGTCGCAGCGGGCGAAGAGGCCGATCCCGAAATTCTCCGGGCAAGCACTGGTGTCGAGGTGGATGCACTCGCTGCCGAGCGCGTTCCTCGCTGGCTGCATCACCGCGCGTCGACCTTGGGGCTGACACTCGCCCAGGATGCCTCAGTCTTGCTCTTGCAGGCGGTCGGCAACGATCTCAGCACACTCAGCCGGGAGCTGGAGAAGCTGGCGTCGCTCAGCGCGGGAACCAGCCGTCCGGTGACGGCCGAGGATGTCTCCAGTCTGGTTGGCGTGCGCAGGGGTGAAACGGTGTTTGATCTGGTCGAGGCCGCGCTGGAGCGGCGGGCGGCACAGGCGGCACAGCTCGTCGAGCCTGTGCTCGAGCAGGCGGGGATGAGCGGCGTGAAGATCCTGTCGTTGCTCGGCACGCACGTGGTCGGGACCGCGCTGGCGCGAGCGGAGCGCGATCGCGGGGTGAACGTGAGTCGCCTTCCGGACGCCTTGTTCCGGCACATGCAGGCGGTTCGACCGTATGGGATGCGCAGCTATAAAGAGGAAGCGGCCCGGTGGAGCGCGTGGAGCGCATTCTGGACCGCTCGCGAGTTGGGCGACGCGATGCGCGCCGCGCTCGCGGCCGACAATGCATTGAAAACGGCGACCGTTTCAGATGATCGGGGGATTGTGACGCAGCTGGTGCTGAGGTTTGCGGTGACAAAGCGGGAGGCGGCGTGAAGCGGCCGGTTGGGCGGTTAGGCGGTTTGGCGGTTGGAACGGCGGTCCTCCTTCTAACCGCCCAACCGCTGAACCGCCTAACCGCCCAGACCGATGCGCGACTCGTCGAAGCCATGCGTCTCGCACAGTCCGGCCAGGTCGATTCCGGCCGCGCGATCGTCCGACGTCTGCTGGCCACACTCCCGCCCAGCGACTCCTCGTATCCACAAGCGCTGCTGGCGGCCGCCAAGATTGCGCCCGACGCGGTGACCGTCGCCTCGACCGACGACGCGCTGTTGCTGCTCACCCAGCTCTACTTCGCGCAGCACGACCCCGCGCAGACCGTCCAGGCAGCCGAACGGCTCAACCGGGACTATCCCGACTCCCCGCTCAGAGCGCGCGCCAATTTTTCGGCGGCACGTGCCTATTTCGAGCTCAAGAACGAAACACGTGGATGCGAGCTCATCCAGCAGGCGCTCGACGGCTCGGGAGACGATGTCGAATTCAAGAACCAGGTGAGCTTCTACGCCTCGCGGTGTGCTGCAGCGCCCCCCCCCCCGACCACGGCCGCAACGACCCCTTCGACACCCACGCCGAGCGATACCGGAAACAGGGCCACATCCGGTCCACACACCTATGCAGTACAGATCCTCGCCGTGAAGAGCGCGGCGCAAGTGGACGAGATGCTCACCCGGCTCAAGGTCATGGGCTTCGCCGCGCGTGTCGTGCGCGATTCGACCGGCTTCTTCAAGGTGCGCGTTGGCCACTACGCGACCCGGGAAGAGGCGGTCCGGTCGCAGCGGCGCCTCAAGCAGAAGGTCGGCGGGCAGCCATTCGTCGTGGACGAGCCATGACCGCGGTGACGCCTCCAGCTCCTGAGACGCCGCTGATGCAGCAATACCGCGACATCAAGGCCCACCATCCCGAAACCATCCTGTTTTTTCGGATGGGCGACTTCTATGAGATGTTCGAGGACGATGCCAAGCTCGCCGCGCGCGAGCTCGGGCTGACGCTCACCTCCCGCAACAATGGCGGTGCGGCTGCGATCCCGCTCGCCGGCGTGCCCGTCAAGGCGGCCACGGAGTACCTGCGGCGACTCATCGCGAACGGGCACCGCGTCGCGATTGCCGAGCAGATCGAAGACCCCAAGCTCGCCAAAGGCGTGGTGCGTCGCGCCGTCGTCGAGACCGTGACGCCGGGTACGGTGCTCACCGATGATTGGCTGGTCCGCAACCGGAACAACTACATCGTCGCCGTCGATCCCCGGGGCACTGCCGCCGGGCTCGCCATTCTGGATGTCACCACCGGCGAGTTGATCTTTGAAGTCGTGCCGACCCTCGAAATCGAGCCGGCACTCGCCCGCTATGAGGCGCGCGAATTGGTGCTGCCGGCAGATGGCGTGGTGGCCACGCCGGCCGCGACCGTCACCACGCGTGACGCGTGGGAGTTCGATGCCGAGCTCGCGCGGGAAGACCTGATGCGCACCTACGGCATTGCGTCCCTCGACGGACTGGGGATTGGACCGGACGACCGGCCCGCCCTTGGCGCCGCGGGGGCGCTGCTGCGCTACGCGCGCGAGCTCAAACCCGGCGGTCTCCCGCACCTGGCGCACCCCACCATCGTCCGGCGCGGCGACGTGATGCCGCTCGACGAGATGACGCGCCGCAATCTCGAGCTGGTCGAGCCGCTGCGCGCGGGGGCGGGGGGGGAGGGGGCCACGTTGCTCGCGGTGATCGACCGGACGCTGACGCCCATGGGAGGCCGGCTGCTGCGTCGCTGGCTACTCGCGCCGCTCGTGGATCCCGCCGCGATCAACCCCCGGCTCGACGCGGTACAGGTGTTCGTCGCCGATGGCCGGGGCCGCGAACGGTTGCGCGAAGCGCTGGATGGGGTGCGCGACCTCGAGCGCCTCGCCGGCCGGGCCGCGCTCGGCCGCGCCGCGCCGCGCGAAATGGGTGCGCTGCGCGATTCGATCTTGCGGTTGCCCGACGTGGCCGGCGCGCTGGGCGGCGTGAACGGGCGTGATGGCTCGGACCTGCTCGAAACGGCCGCCCACGACCTCGACCTGTTGGCCGACATCGGCGACGAGCTGGGGCGAGCGCTCGTCGAGCGGCCCCCGGCACAGGTCGAGGACGGCGATTCCATCAAGGCTGGCTACGACCGCGAGCTCGACGACCTCAAGGCGGCGCGCGACGGCGGCAAGCAGTACATCGCCGGCCTGCAGTCGCGCGAGCGCGACCGCACGGGCATCGCGTCACTCAAGGTTGGCTTCAACAAAGTCTTTGGCTACTACATCGAGGTCACCCACACGCACCGCGCGCGCATACCGTCCGACTACGAGCGGCGCCAGACGCTCACAGGCGCCGAGCGCTACGTCACCCCCGAGCTGAAAGAGTACGAAGCCAAGGTGCTCGGCGCCGAGGAGCGCATCGCGGCCCGCGAAGGGGAGGTGTTGGACCGCCTGCGGCATCGAGTGGGCGACGCGATTGCCCGGGTGCAAGCGACCGCGGGCCACCTGGCCCGTCTCGACGCCTGGGCGGCACTGGCGGACGTCGCGGTACGCGAGCGCTACGTCCGGCCGGAAGTGACGAGCGACTTCACCCTCGAGCTCGAGTGCAGCCGCCACCCGGTCGTGGAGCGCATGATGGCCCGCGAGGCCTTCATCCCAAACGACGTGATGCTGGACGAAGGCGGCCGCGTCGTACTGCTCACCGGTCCCAACATGGCCGGCAAGTCCACGCTCTTGCGGCAGGTCGGGCTCTGCGTTGTGCTCGCCCAGATCGGCTCGTTCGTCCCGTGCCGGCGCGCGCGGATCGGCGTGGTCGACCGCGTTTTCACACGCGTCGGCGCGTCCGACAACCTGGTCCGCGGCCAGTCGACGTTTATGGTCGAGATGAGCGAGACCAGCGCGATCCTGCACGGGGCGACCGCGCGGAGCCTCGTCCTCCTCGATGAGATCGGCCGTGGGACCTCGACGTATGACGGCGTGGCGATCGCGTGGGCGGGCACGGAGTGCCTGCACAAGACCGTCGGCTGCAAGACGATCTTCGCGACGCATTATCACGAGCTGACCCAGCTCACCGAGGAGCTCGAGCACGTCCGCAACTTCAACGTGGCGGTCCGTGAAGTCGGGGACGAAATCGTCTTCCTGCACCGGCTGGAGCCGGGCGGCGCGGATCGCTCCTATGGCATTCATGTGGGGCGGCTCGCCGGGCTGCCCGATCCCGTCGTGACGCGGGCCTGGCAGGTCCTCAAGCTGCTCGAGGCGGGCCACCACGTGGCGAAGCAGCGCCCGCCGTCATCCCCGGATGCCTCGCAGCTGGGATTGTTCGCCCCGGCGCCGGACCCGCTCCTGCTGGAGTTGGATGGTCTC
>QHTW01000119.1 GCA_003220955.1 Gemmatimonadota bacterium
TGCCTCGACATTCACGAAGCTCGCCGAATCGATCACGCCTACCGAGACGAATACGAAGTTCTTGAAGTAGCCGGGGAACAAGCGCTGCACCGCGAGCAGTGAATGGATACCTAGCCCGCTATATCCGCCGACCAGCAGCACCGCAGTGGGCGCGGCGGGATCGTGCGACTGGGCCGGCGGCGGTGCGACGCCAGCCGGCAGAGCCGTGAGAATCCCATCGAGCCGCCGGAGCTTGTCGTGGACCCTGCGATAGTGCCGGCGAATCAGGAAACAGCCCGCGATCAATCCGCCGGTCAGCGCGAGCGTCACCCATCCCCCTTCTCCGAACTTCTCGTAGACCGTGACGGTGAGGATGAATACGCACAGCGTCAGACCGACCAAATGCACCGAGATATGCTTCCGCCAGTCGGGATGCTTCTTACGCTCCCGCACCCAGAACCGGCACATCGCCAGCTCTGAGAGCGAGAACGTCAGAAAGACGTTGATCGAATACAGCACCACCAGGTGCGTCACGTTGCCGCCCGTATAGACGAGCGCGAGCAGCGACGCGCCACCGATCAGGAGCACGCCGTACGACATCGTCAGACGATCGGAGAGCTGGCTGAAGCGGTGCGGCATATACGAGTCGACGGCCATGTTCGCCATCACGCGCGGACCGTCGATGAATCCCGTCTGGCCCGCGACGATGAGGAGCAGCGCTTCCGACAGCAGCGCGACAAACACAAACAGGGCGCCGATCCCGGCCCAACCGCCCGCGAACTGATTTGCGAGCACGGCGTTCATCGTGCGGCCGGGAGCCGGCGTCGCATGTACGAGCAAGTAGGCCAGGATAAGCCCACCGGCGGTCACGGCGAGTGAGACGGCCATCAAAGCCATCGTCCGCTTTCCCGTCTGGACTTTCGGCTCACGCATGATCGATAGCCCGTTCGACACGGCTTCGATTCCGGTGTACGTCCCACCACCCAGGGCGTATGCGCGGACGAACACCGCCATCATGCCGGCAACACCGAGCCCGATGGGAGGCGCCTGGAGGCCCTGCGCGAATCCCTGATGTACCTCGGCGAATACGGCGGGGATATCGCCGAGCCGTCCGATGATCACGCCGCCGATGAGGATCGCGTGACTGATCAGGAAAACCATGAAGAGCGGCGCGAGCGCGATCACCGATTCCTTCACGCCCCGAAGATTCAAGAGGATGAGGAAGCCGATGGCCGCGAGCTCCACGAGCAGCTTGACCGGCAGTACGCCGAGCAGCACAGCGCTCGTCCATCCAGGCGGGAGGAAACTGAAAATCGCGTCGCCCGCCGCCGCGATTGAAATCGAGATCGTGAGCACGTAGTCGACGACCAGCGCCGACCCCGACACGACGCCGGCCTTCTGCCCCAGGAGCCGCGACGCAACGACGTAGCCGCCGCCACCGAGCGGGAACTGCTCGATGATCCGGCTATACGCGTAGGAGATGACGAGCACGGTGAACGCCGTCGCCAACGCCAAGCCAACCGCGAGGTAGGTATGTGTGCCGAGGGTTTTGAACGCCTCCTCCGGCCCATACGCGGATGATGACAGACCGTCCGCCCCGAGGCCGACCCACGCGAGCAGCGCGATGAGGGAGACTTTGTGGAAGACGTTCGGTTGGAGCTCGCGCTTCCTGCCAAGCAGGACGCGCTTCATACGTGCAGTCCACGGCTCCCCGAGATCGGGGAATCCCGCGGCGGGGGACGACATCGGTCTCTCCTCCGAAGCCTACGGGGTTAGCTGACGGGCTCGGGCGGAAGAGACTGACTACCCTGCGCCTTACGGCGCTGCGCCCCAATTACCTGGGTCCCCCGTTCCCGCTTCGGTAGCGGGACTCGGCTTGCGGCCACTACCTAACAAAAGACGCGCCCGGGATGCAAGTCCCCGGGCGCATGTTCTTGTTACTGTGCTGCGGTACTCCGTTTCAAAGCTCGACGTACGCCCCCACTTCAAATACTTGATTCGGCGGAATCTTGAAGAACGCCGTCGCCCGAAGCGCGTTGCGCGACATGAAGGCGAACAGCCGCTCGCGCCACATCGCCATCCCCGGCCGGTCCGACGCAATCAGCGTCTCCCGGCCGAGGAAGAACGTCGTCCCCTCGAGCGGAATATCGAGGTGATTCTGCTTGCAGGCCGCGAGGACCTCATTGATGTCCGGATCCTGCATGAAGCCATACCGCGCCACGACGTTGTGAAACCCTTTCCCGCTGCGCTTCACTGTGACGCGCTGCTCGCCACCGACGTGCGGCACGTCTTCGGTGATCACGGTGAGGAAGACGATCTTCTCGTGCAGCACCTTGTTGTGGGTGAGATTCAGCACCAGCGCCGGGGGTGTCCCATCGGCGCTGCCGTACATGAAGACCGCCGTCCCCGGCACGCGCGTCGGCGGCTCGGCCGCCAGGTCCGCGAGCAGCAGCTTCAGGGGAACGGTCTTCTCCATCATGCGCTTCGAGAGAATCTCCCGTCCGCGCTTCCAGGTAATCATCACGAAATACAGCGCGATCGCGATCAGCAGCGGCACCCAGCCGCCATGCCAGATTTTCAGGGCGTTCGCCACGAGAAACGTCAGATCAACGATCAAGAATGACCCGGACACCACCGCGGCTTTTGCAAAACTCCAGCCCCACACCTCCCGGCTCATGACGTAGAACATCACCGTCGTCAGCGCCATCAACGTCGACAATGCGACGCCGTACGCCCCGGCGAGGTTGCTCGAGGTCTGGAAGTACAGCACGAGTGCGATCGTCAGGACGGCGAGCATCTTGTTGACGGTGGGCACGTAGATCTGCCCGATCTCGCGCGACGACGTGTGCTCGATCTCCATGCGCGGGATGTAGCCGAGCTGCACGGCCTGGCGGGTGAGCGAGAACGCGCCGGAGATGACGGCCTGCGACGCAATGATCGCTGCTGCCGTGGCCAGGGGAATGAGGGGAATCAGCAGCTTCGCCGGGGCCAGAAGATAGAAGGGGTTGGCCGCCGCCTCGGGATTCGTCAACAACAGGGAGCCCTGGCCGAAATAGTTGAGCAGCAGCGCAGGCAGCGGAATTGTGAACCATGCGAGTTGGATCGCCGTGTGCCCGAAGTGACCAAGGTCGGCATACAGCGCTTCGCCGCCGGTCACGACCAGAAAGACCGCCCCCAGTACGAGCAGACCGCGTCCGGGATCCTCCGCAAGGAACCGAATGGCGTGGGTCGGTAATACCGCACCGACGACAGCGGGATTCTTGAGAATGCCGTTGAGCCCCAGCACGGCGATCGTGGCGAACCAGACAAGCATGACCGGCCCGAACACCGCGCCCACCCCCGCCGTGCCGCGGCTCTGGAACATGAACAGACCGATCAGGATGGCAAGCGTAATCCAGATGACCCAGTGCTGCAGCTGGGGTGTCGCGATCTCGAGACCCTCCACCGCGGAGAGCACCGAAATCGCCGGCGTCAGCGCGCCATCGGCGTATAGTAAGGCCGCGCCGAAGATGCCGAGGACGATCATCAGACGCCGCGGTGTGAGCCCCCGCGCCAGACGGCTGCCGTTCACCAGCGCCATCAGCGCGAGCACCCCGCCCTCGCCCTTGTTGTCGGCGCGGATGATCACCACGTGATACTTCACCGTGACGATGAGCAGCAGCGACCAGAAGATGAGCGACAGCACACCGAGCACGTTGCCCTGGGTGACGGGAATCCCGTGCTGCCCATGGAATGCCTCCCGCAAGGCGTACAGCGGGCTGGTTCCGATGTCACCGTACACCACGCCGAGCGCCAGCAAGGACAGGCGCGCGAGGTACCGCCCTCGCGGATGAGCTGGCGTGGCGGTCGGATGGGGATTTTGTGGCGCGACAGGGGCGCTCATGGCGGGGGAACCCTATGTGCGCGGGTCCAGAAAGGCCAGAGGAGCACCAAACCCAAGGAGCCAGCGGCACTTACGAGAAACGCCGTCGCCCCACTGATGCGCTGAAAAACCAGGCCCAGCGCGATTCCGCCAACCAACGCCGCCACACCCGTAAGCGCATGATAGACGCCAAACCCACTACCGCGGTGACCTCCCGTCGCCGCTGACACGAGCGCGCGCTCGGGACTTTCTGTCAGACCGGCGACCACCCCGAGCGCAAGAAACACGAGCCAGGCCGCGAGCGGAGTGGCCGCCAACGCCATTCCACCAGCAAGGACGACGTAGCTGAGCCAGCCGATCCACATGGTCCGCGACGGGCCGATCCGGTCCGACAACGCGCCGCCCACAAACGAGGTCGAAGAGCGGACGACGTGCAACGCCGCCCACAACAGCGGCACGACGGCGACCGCGATGCCTAATCGCTGCGCCCGAAGGATCATGAGCGTCTCGGGCATTCGGATCAGGTAGAAAATCGCGATGGCAATCACGGGCGGCGAAGGGCGGCGGAAGGCGGCGGAGGGTGGCGAACCCTCAGGCCTCAAGTCGTTCGCCGCCCCTCGCCGCCCCTCGGCGCCCCTCGCCGCCCATATCGCCAGTACCAGGACCAGGACACCTGGAATGAGGCTCGCGACGATCACTTTTCGCACGTCTGCGCCCGTGGACAGCATCCACCAGGCAATCAGCGGCCCAATCACCGCGCCCACATGATCGAGTCCCCGCTGCAGCCCGAACGCACGCCCGACCAGCGGGGCCGGGGTCACATCCCCGATCAGCGCGTCTCTCGGCGGGGTGCGCAGGCCCTTCCCAAGCCGATCGATGACGCGCAGGCCGATGACCTGCCACGCCGCGGCCGTCACCGCGATGATGGGCCGCACGGCAGCCGCGACGAAGTAGCCGATCACGATCAGTGGCCCGCGCCGCTCGGGGCGATCGGCGAGCCGACCGGCGATGAGCTTTACAAACGCGGCCGCGGCATCCGCGGCGCCATCCAGCGCGCCGAGCGCGGCCGCCCCGCCGCCCAGCACGCCGGTGACGAACGCCGGCAGCAGCGGGTACACCATCTCGCTCGCGAAGTCATTGAGAAGGGAGACTGCACCGAACAGCTTGACCTGCCTGGGGAGCCGATTACTCACCCAGGCCGAGTCCCCAGCGGATCAGCGTGACGGGGAGACCGCCGTACGGCAGGACGGCGTCGTGGAAAGCGCGCAGCGAGAAGTGGTTGCCTCTCGCCTTCCGAAAATCGTCGCGCAGCCGGAGCAGCTCGCGCCGCCCGACGGCGTAGCAGAGCTGATAGGCGGGCCAGGCGCAGTAGCGCCGTACTTCCGCCTCCGCATTGCCGCGCTCCACGTGCAGCTCGTTCACCATCTGATCGACCGCCTGCTCGCGGGTCATGCCGCGCGTATGAAGGCCGACGTCCAGCAGAATGCGCATCGCGCGCCACAGCAGGTGCACGCGCTGGAAGAACAGCTCCTGGTCGGAGGCGTAGAAGCCCTCCTCACCCATCATGTCTTCGCAGTACAGCGCCCAGCCTTCGACCGTCAGCGGCGTCCACAGGTTCTTCCTGACGTGTGACGGGAGCTCTTTCGCGATGACGAGCTGCAGATGATGGCCGGGATAACCCTCATGCAGCGCGGTGGCAGCGAGCTCGTAGCGGCAGTGATCGCGCAGAATGCGCTCCTGCTGCGCCGTGGGCAACCGCGAGTCGGGGACGGTGACGTAGAACCAGCCGGTCCGGTTGCGACTATAGGCGCCGGGGCTGTCGTAGGCGGCGTATGGAATGACCGGCCGCATGAACGCCGGTGTGGGAATCACTCCCAACGGCGCGTTCGGAATCGGCGCGAGCTTGCGCTCGGCCACGAAGTCGCGCGCGCGCGCCATCTCTTTGGAGTACGCGTCCACCAGCTCGCTCGGACCAGGATGATCGGCGCGGAGCTTGTCGACCAGCTCCGGCCAGGGCTTGCCGTCGAGCCGCGTAGCGAGCCGCACCAGATCCGCCTCGATCTCTTCCTTGAGGCGCAGGCCGTAGCGCCACAACTCCGGCGCCGTGTCGCGCAGCGCGTGCTGATAGTGCAGCAGGAAGTTGAATGCCTCTTCGCCGATCGCGAACTGCTCCGTCCCCATTTCGAGCCAACGCGCGAGATTCGTATCGAACTTGAGGAGCGCATCCCTCGCCTGCTCCGCCGCCGCCGCGAGCCGGGCGGCGTGCATCGGGGCCTGCGCGCCGAGCGCGGCGGCCATCTCCTTGATGAGCAAGCGGCCACCTTCGGTCATGCGAACCGCCGTCTCGACAAAGACGCGCACCGGTTCCTCGAGCGAGGTCTTGAGATCCTCGAGGAAATTGGGGATGTCTTCCAACCGCCCGATCGCCGCCGCCGCCTTCTCGGCAGGCGTGCGGTCGGCGGAGAGCAGCAGGTGGTGCAGTCCCCCCAGCAGATGCGAGAGCCAGAACTCCGGATTCTTGGCTTGGGGCTTGAGCTTCTCGAACCGGCGCAGCATGACGCGGACCTCGTTGAGCAGCGCCGTGCGGTCGATCTCCTCGTCCAGATCGGCCGCGTTCACCCCTTCGAGTGCCGTGGCGATGGACTTGAGCGCGGCAAGGTGGGGGGCGAGTGCGGCGGGACTGAAGCGC
>QHTW01000120.1 GCA_003220955.1 Gemmatimonadota bacterium
CGCGCGTCGCGCGCTTGCCGGAGATCACCGGTCTCACCGCCGATGCGCGCCGGCTCCAGCCCGGGATGCTGTTCTGCGCCGTGCACGGCGCCGTGCTCGACGGTCATCAATTCGTCGGCGAAGCGGCCGCCCGTGGCGCCGCCGCGGCGCTCGTCGAGTCGCGCCAGGCTGTGGCCCCGGCGCTGTTGCAGATTGTCGTGCGGAACGGCCGGCGCGCCGCCGCGATCGCCGCCGAGGCGTGGTATCGCCGGCCGGCAGCGCGACTGCAGCTGATCGGCGTGACCGGAACGAACGGGAAAACGACGTCCGTCATTCTGGCGCGGCACGTGTTGAGCACGCTCTGGCCGATGGGGGCGATTGGAACGCTGGGCGCCTTCGATCCGGCGGGCGCTCCCGTGGAAAGCGAGGCCGGCAACCTGACGACGCCGGGCCCGATCGACCTGCAGGCGACGCTCGCGGCGCTGGTCGATCGCGGCGCCGGCGGCGTCGCGATGGAGGTTTCGTCGCACAGTCTCGATCAAGGGCGCGTGGAAGGGCTGGTGTTTCGCGCGGCGATCTTCACCAATCTCACGCGCGACCATCTCGACTATCACGAGACCTTCGACGCCTACTTTGCGGCCAAAGCAAGGCTCGTCGGGTACATCGCCGATGCGGGGCTCGCGGTGATCAACGCCGACGACGCGGCCTGGGCGCGCCTGCCGCGCACGCCCCGGCGCATCACGTTCTCGGCGACCTCCGCGGCGGCAAACGTCACCGCGCGCGACGTGCGGGTGGACGCGACCGGCGCGCGGTTCACCCTGGTGACCACGCAGGGCAGCCATCCGGTGACCCTGCCGCTGCTCGGCCGGTTCAACATCGCGAACGCCCTTGGCGTGGCGGCATGCGCGGTGGGACTGGGCGTGTCCTCCCGGGTCGTCGCCGAGCGCCTGTCGGGGGCGCCGCAAGTTCCCGGGCGCATGGAGCGCATCGCCGTCGATCCCTGCGTGGTCCTGCGGGACTACGCGCACACGCCCGATGCGCTGGAACGCGCGCTGGAGACGGTGCGTGAGGTGACGCCTCCGGGAGGACGCGTCATCGTGGTCTTCGGCGCGGGGGGGGACCGGGACCGTGGCAAGCGCGCGCCGATGGGCGAAATCGCCGTCCGCCTGGCCGATGTCGCGATCGCGACGTCCGACAATCCGCGCACGGAGGATCCGGAGCGGATTTTGGACGATGTCGAGGCCGGGATGACGGGGCGACAGCACTATCGCATCGCGGATCGGCACGCGGCGATCGCGCAGGCGATGGAGCTGGCCCGGCAGGGGGACACGATCCTGCTCGCGGGGAAGGGGCACGAGACCTATCAAGTCGTGGGTACGACGAAGGAACCCTTCGACGAGCGCGAGATCGTGCGCAGCCTGGGCGGGGCGTGATGGTCGGACGGTCTGACGGTCTGACGGTCGGACGGACGTGGACGAGCGATGAAGTCGCGCAGGCGCTCGGAGTCCCGGCGCCCGCGAATCTCAAGTTCACCGCCATCTCCACTGACACCAGACACCTGACACCTGACACTCTCTTCGTTGCCCTGAAGGGCGACAAGTTCGACGCTCATAACTTCCTCGGGCAAGCCAGGGCGGGGGGAGCAACGGCCGCGGTCGTCCGGCGCGGCACACCGAAGGTCGACGGCCTGCCATTCTTTGAGGTCGACGACACCCTCACCGCGCTGGGCCTGCTGGCGCGCGCGCGCCGGCGCATGCTGCCCGAGGGGACGCCCGTCGTCGCGATCACCGGCTCCAGCGGCAAGACCAGCACCAAGGAAATGATCCGGGCCGCGCTCGGCGCGCGCTATCGCGTGCACGCCACCGCCGCGAACCTCAACAATCTGGTCGGTGTGCCGCTCACGATTCTGGCGGCGCCCGAGGATACGGAAGCGCTGGTCGTCGAGGCCGGGGCGAGCGTTCCGGGAGAGATCGCGCGGCTGCGCGACATCATCGAGCCCACGATTGCGGTGATCACGAACATCGGCTATGCGCACGTCGAGGGGTTCGGATCGCTGGAAGGGGTGACGGCCGAAAAGCTCTCGCTGCTGGATCGTGTCCCGGTGGCCATTCTCGGCTCGGGGCCGGACGCGATGTGGCCGGAAGCGCGGCGCCGCACCCAGGTGATCCCGGCCGCGCTGCCAGAGAAGAGCGCCGCCGACAGCCTGCTCGATCGCTACCTCGACAAGGATGGCCATCCGCGGCTGTCGCTCGATTCCGGCGAGAAGATCACGCTGCCGGCGCTGGGAATTCATCAGCTTGAGAACGCCCAAATCGCTCTCGCGGTGGCCCAGCGGGCCGGCGTCGACCACGACGCCGCCGTGCGGGCGCTCGCGGGTGTCCAGCTGCCCGAGGGGCGCGGCGACGTCCGGGAGATCGGCGACCTGCTGGTGATTGACGACAGCTATAACGCGAACCCCGCTTCGCTGCGGCGGGCGGTGCAGACGGGGGCCTGGCTCGCACGCAGACAGCGACGGCCGTTTGTGGTCGTGGTGGGCACGATGTTGGAGTTAGGGCCGGAAAGTGCAAGATTGCACGCCGAAGCAGCGCGCGAGATCGCCCAGCGCAAGCCCGCGCTGGTCGCAGCGGTTGGGATGTTCGCGCGGGTTTTCGAATCGCTGCGCGAGGCGCTCGGCGGCCGGCTCATCACCGCCGCCGACCCCGAGGCGCTCGGGCCGAAGCTGAAGTCCGCGCTCCGCGGCAATGAGCTGGTCCTGCTCAAAGCTTCACGAGGAGTCGCCTTGGAACGTGTCCTTAACTACCTGACCTGATGCTCTACCATTTGCTCGCGCCGCTGGCCCGCAAGCACATCATCTTCAATCTCTTCAACTACATCACGTTCCGGGCGGCGGGCGCGACCGTCACCGCGCTGCTGCTCGCCTTCGTGGTCGG
The DNA here is from genome assembly GCA_003220955.1 of Gemmatimonadota bacterium. Lineage (GTDB taxonomy): Bacteria > Gemmatimonadota > Gemmatimonadetes > Gemmatimonadales > GWC2-71-9 > 20CM-2-65-7. The sequence continues at coordinate 2,910 of QHTW01000120.1, forward strand.
CCCCTGGATTATCGGGAAGTTGCGGGAGCATCGCATTGGACAAATCGTCCGCGCCGAGGGTCCCACCAGCCACCACGGCAAGCGGGGCACGCCGACGATGGGTGGCCTGATCATCATCCTGGCGACGGTCGTTCCCACCCTGTTGTGGGCGCGGCTCGACAGCCGGTACGTCATCGTCGCGGTCGCGGCGACGTTATGGATGGGATTGATCGGCTTTCTGGATGATTATCTGAAGATCGTGCGCGGCCAGTCGCAGGGTCTCGTCGCGCGCTGGAAGCTCGTCGGTCAGGTCTCCTTCGGGCTCGGGTTAGGGATCTATCTCTTGATGTTCCCCCTCATCAACAGCGCGCCGGCGAACGCGACGCAATTGCCTTTGTTCAAGTACATCATCTGGGTGTTGCCCTGGCCGCTGTATCTCCTCTTCGTGACCTTCGTGACGACGGCCAGCTCGAATGCGGTGAATCTCACCGACGGGCTCGATGGCCTCGCCGCCGGACTCACGGTTATCGCGGTGGGGGCGTTCGCGATCTTTGCGTACCTGTTCGGACGCGTGGACGCGGCCCGCTACCTCGGCGTCCTCCATCTGCCCGGCGCGGGGGAGCTGACGATCTTCTGCGGCGCGTTGATGGGCGCCGCGCTCGGATTCCTCTGGTTCAATGCCCATCCCGCGCAGGTGTTCATGGGTGACACCGGAGCGCTGGCGATCGGCGGCGCGCTGGGGACCGTGGCGATTCTGCTCAAGACGGAGTTCCTGCTGCTCATCGCCGGCGGCGTGTTCGCGGCGGAGACGCTCTCGGTCTTGATCCAGACGACGACCTACAAGTGGCGCAAGCGGCGCTACGGAAAAGAGTACGCCGATGCCCACAAAGTCTTTCGGATGGCGCCGCTGCATCATCATTTCGAAAAGCTCGGGTGGGCGGAGCCGCAAGTCGTCATGCGGTTCTACATCCTGGGCGTGCTGTGCGCGATGATCGCGCTGGCCACGCTCAAAGTGCGGTGATGGAGCAGCTCGTCCCGGAGGCCTGGCGCCGGCCCGGCAGCGTCGTGGCGATCATCGGGCTCGGCAAAAGCGGCGTGGCGGCGGCACGGCTGCTCGCGCGCGAAGGGGTGCGCGTGTATGCGAGTGACGCATCGGACCACCCGTACGCTGGGGAAGCGGCCGAGGCGTTGAAGAGCGTGCCGTGGGTCGATGTGGACATCGGGCGCCACGATCTCGCCAAGATCCGTCAGGCAATCACCGTGGTCGTCTCACCCGGCGTGCCGCCGGACGCGCCCGTGTTGACGGCGGCGCGTCACGCGGGTGTCGAGATCGTGTCGGAGCTCGATCTCGGCTTCCGCGCCCTGGAAGCGCTGCAGCCGGGCACGCGCAGCATCGCGATCACCGGCACCAACGGGAAAACCACGACGACCGCCCTGGTCGCGCATCTCCTCAGCGCGGCCGGCTTGCCGTCGACGACCGCGGGGAACATCGGCCGGCCGGTGACCGATCTCGCCATGGCGAACCAGCGGTATCAATGGCTCAGTCTCGAGGTCTCGTCGTTCCAGCTGCACGACAGCCCCAACTTCGCCCCGGACGTCGGCGTGCTGACGAACCTTGCCCCCGACCATCTCGACCGCTATCCGTCGGCGGAGGCGTATTATGCCGACAAGCGCCTGCTGTTTCGCAACGCCCGCCCGGACAATGTATGGGTGCTCAACGCCGATGACCCGCTCGTGCTGGACCTCGCGCGCGGGGCGGCGGGCCGCAGGGTGCTGTTTTCGCTCGCCAAGCCGGCCGATGCCTCCTACGACGCGACGAAACAGTTGCTGCGGCTGGGTCGAGAATCGCTGATCATGCGCGACGAGCTGCACCTCCTGGGCGATCATAACGTCGCCAATGCGCTCGCCGCGGCATTGGCCGTGCACGAGGCCGGCGTACCGGCGCCGTTGCTCGGCGCAGGGTTGCGCTCATTTCGGGCGCTGCCGCACCGGCTCGAGCCGGTGCGCGAAGTGGGTCGCGTCCTGTGGATCAACGATTCGAAGGCGACGAACATCGCGGCGACAACCGTGGCGGTCATCGCGATGCAGCGTCCCTTCGTGCTGTTGCTCGGTGGGCGGCACAAAGGCGAGCCCTACACGAGCCTCGCGCCGCTGCTTGCCGAGCGCTGCCGATTGGTCATCGCGTACGGTGAAGCCGGCCCGCTCATCGAGCAGGATCTCGGCGGCAAGGTGCCCCTCGAGCGCGGCACGACGTTCGAGGATGTCATCGCGCGCGCGCGGCGCGCGGCGCAGCCGGGCGATGCGGTGTTGCTGTCTCCGGCCTGCTCGAGCTACGACATGTTCAAGAACTACGAGGAGCGGGGGCTCACATTCCGGCGACTAGTCGAAGCACAGTGATGTGGGAGGGCCGGCTGCTCGCGGTCGTCACCGCGGTCCTGGTCGTCTTCGGCCTGGCGGCCGTGTACGGGGCGTCGAGTCTCGTCACGACGGCCGGGGGCCAGGTCGGCGCGAGCTTCGCCCTGCGTCAGGCGGTCGGCGCGGCGGTCGGCGGCTTGCTGGCCGTCGTCTTCGCGCGCACCGACTATCATCGCTGGCGACGCTGGGCCTGGCCCCTGCTAGGTGTGACCGGGCTCCTGCTGCTCATTCCGCTGCTCCCGTTCACTCATCCCATCACGCCGACGATCAACGGCGCGCGGCGCTGGGTCAACCTCGGTGTGTTGACGCTGCAGCCCTCCGAGCTCGCGAAGTTCGCGGTCGTGGTGTGGTGCGCCATGCTCGCCGCCAAAAAGGGTGAGCAAGTGCGTGACTTCCAGAAGGGCGTGTTGCCGTTCGTCGTGATTCTGGTGCCCGTGATCGGCCTGATTTTTCTCGAGCCGCATCTGTCCATGGCCTTACTCGTCGCGCTGCTCGGCGGCAGCGTGATGTTCACGGCGGGCGCGCGGATCGGACACTTCCTCGCCCTCGGAGTCGCGGCGGGGCCACTGCTCTTCGGCGCGGTGGCGACGGCGCAATATCGCCTCGCGCGCGTGCTGACGTTCCTGAATCCCGGCGCCGCCCCCGCGGAGGCGACGTGGCAGGTCCAGCAGTCGCTCACGGGCATCGGGGCGGGCCAGCTGCTCGGCGCCGGGTTCGGGCAGGGCCAGCAGAAGCTCGGCTATCTGCCGTATGCGTATTCCGATTTCATTTTCTCGACGATCGG
>QHTW01000303.1:0-1856 GCA_003220955.1 Gemmatimonadota bacterium
GAGGGTGAAATACATCGAGCCATAGACCGGCGGGAACCGGGCCAACACGCGCTGCCGCCCGCCGAACCGTCCGGCGCCGTCATTCTCGAACAGCACAATGCGCTCATCCGCCTGCGCGAATAGCGCCACGATGTCCGGCGCTCCATCACCCGTCATGTCGCGGATCTCGAACCGGATCGCGCCGGGGCTCGCGTCGAGGACTTGCCGCTGGTATCTGGAACCGCCGGTCGCACCGGCGCGATACAACGCGAGCCGGCCGCGGTTGTTGCCGAATTCGCAAATCACATATTCGGGACGACCGTCCCCATCGAAGTCGTATCGTTCCACAAACACCGGCCTGAACAGCGAATCGATCACGGTGACGGGGCGTCGCAGCGACCCATCTCCGGCGAGCTGGTACGCCACGAGCGAGCCACTGGGTTCGTCGTTCGGCGCGAGGTTCCCCGATTCCAACACGAGGATGCGGTCTTTGTCGGAGATCACGTCGGTTGGCGCGCTGCCGAGTCGCAGCGTCGATTTCAGGTGACGATTGAAGTCGAAGATGCGAAGCGTATTGCTGACCGCTTCGCCCACGAAGATCCGATCGTTGACGGAGTCGGCCTTCAGCAGGGTGATAATGGCGCTGCTTTGGAGCCCAGGAATGAAGGGACCCGTCGTGAAGAATGGCGGATCGAGCTGTGGCTCGGCCGGCAGCGACTGCTCCGATAATACCACGGGCGCGCGTTCCTCGTAGAACCGGACGATGGCTTGCCAGTCCGTTTGGGATACCGGCCGGGATAGCACGGTTACATATGGATTGCGAGACGTCTCTTCGTACAATGACCCCGCGGGCAATCCGAGTCGCGGAGCCATTTGGGGCAGGACGCCGCTCACCCACGTCTTCTTGTCCAGAAGCTGCGGATCGGGAAACATGTGACAGACCGCGCAGTTGGCCTGCGCGAGCTTTTCACCAGCGGTCTGGGAGGACCTTCCACAGCTCGCCAGCGTGATGCACACGAGCGTGAGCACCACACGACACCACACCACTGACGACGGTGCAAACATGGACTCAACGATATCCGGCTCTTGGTGCGAGCGATAGTTTTCTCTGCCCCCTATGCCCAGTGTGTGGATTCGCGCGATCGGCGCCCTCATCGCGATCACGCTCTTACTGAGTTGCGGCCGTGCATCGGCCCCGCCCCCGTCCGCGCCGCTCTTCAGGCGGCTGACGCCAGCGCAAACGGGCGTCACGTTCGCCAACTCCATCAGCACCAGCGATTCGCTCAACGCGCTCACCGATCCGTACATCTACAACGGCGCCGGCGTGGCGGTGGGGGACATCGATAATGACGGTCTGCCGGACATCTTCTTTGCCGGCAACATGGTGTCGAGCCGGCTGTACCTGAATCAGGGCCACATGCAGTTCGCAGACATCACCGCGTCCGCGGGCGTGACGACGCACACCTGGGCAACCGGCGTCAGCCTGGTCGACATCAACAACGACGGATTTCTCGACATCTACGTGTGCGTTTCCGGACCTGCGTGGTCCACGCCCGCCCAGCGCCGCAATCTGCTGTTCGTCAATAACGGGAACCGCACCTTCACCGAGGCGGCGGCGCAGTACGGCATTGCGGACACCGGATTCTGCACGCAGGCCGTGTGGCTCGACTATGACGGCGACGGCGATCTCGATCTCTTTCTGCTCAACAATTCTCCTCGAGACTTCCAGCGTGCGCTCAACGTGAGCCCGTCCGGAGGACACGACTCCACGCCCGAGAGCTACAACCGACTCTATCGCAACAATGGCGACGGCACGTTCACCGACGTGTCCGAGCAGGCGGGCATCCTGCGCGATGTCGGCTACGGCCTGGGTGTGG
>QHTW01000303.1:1958-2746 GCA_003220955.1 Gemmatimonadota bacterium
ACCGAGCGGGAGCCTGGCTCAAGCACACGAGCTTTGCCGGGATGGGGGTCGACATCGCGGATTTCAACAACGACGGTCGGCCCGACATCGTCCAGGCCGACATGATGCCGCCGGCCTTGAGCGGGCAAAAACGCATGAGCGGATTCCAGACCTACGGCACGGCGGACGAGCTGCGCCGGCGAGGATTTCGCATCGACTACGACATCAACGCGCTTCAGTTGAACAACGGTGCGCGCGGTCCGGACCTTACCTTCAGCGAGATCAGCCGGTTGGCGGGCATCGCCTACACCGATTGGAGCTGGAGCGCGCTCTTCGCGGATCTCGATAACGACGGCTACAAGGACATCTTCATTACCAGTGGTTACCCCAAAGCGGTCAACGATTTCGACTATACGACAGCGGTTTCGGCCGCGTATCGTGCCGGCGACAGCGTGCGTGCGTTGCAGCGGCTGCGAGCGCTGGGTGGCTACAAAGTTCCGAGCTACGACTTTCGCAATAATGGCGACCTGACCTTTACCGATCAGAGCAAGGCCTGGGGCCTAGACCAGCCCGGTTTCTCATACGGCGCGGCTTATGCGGATCTGAATAATGACGGGCGCCTCGATCTCGTGACGAACAACATCGACGCGCCGGCGTCCATTTACGAAAACGTGCAGGCGGATACGGCGACACATCACTACTTGCAGGTGATCCTGCGGGGCCAGCCCCCCAACATCCGGGGAATCGGTGCCAGTGTGGTCGCGCAGGCCGGTGCCATCAAACAATACCTCTACCAATCGCCCTACCGC
>QHTW01000121.1 GCA_003220955.1 Gemmatimonadota bacterium
TCAGCCGCTACGTCGAGGGCTTCGAGGCGGATCGCCCGGATACGTACGGTGTGAGCCCGGTCGTCAACGCAGACGGCCTCGAGTCCCTGCGCCGGCAGGTCGATGCGGTGCGGGTCGAGCCCCGGATCACGGGATACATCACGGCGATCGTGCGCGCGACGCGCGAAGCGGCGTCGCTGACGCTGGGCGCCAGCCCCCGGGCCGGCGTCGCGCTCTTCAAGGCGGCACGTGCCGCGGCGTTGCTGGACGGCCGCGACTACGTCATCCCGGACGACGTGAAGCGGCTGGCGCCCGCGATCCTGCGACATCGCGTCAATGTCGCGCCCGAGCTGGAGCTCGAGGGCGTCACGGCGGATCAGGCGCTGAAAGCGATTCTGGACCGGATCGAGGCTCCGACCGCGTGAATCTGCAGCCGCTGCTGCTCCCCAGCGCGGCCATCGCGGGGTTCGTCGCGTTGTGGTACGCGCTCGGAAGTGTGGCGGGGATTCTGTGGACGCCGCGCGCCCTGCTGATTGGCGGACTCCTGTCGCTCGCGGCCGGGGGGGCCTCGATGTGATGCTGCTCGCCGACGTCATGTTACTCCTCCTCGTGTGGCTCGACGCGACGCTTGCCCAGACCGTGCTCGTCACGCGCGAGCCGCTATCCGCGTTGTCCGTGGGCCATCCGGGCGAAGTCACCTACCGCTGGACCAACCCGGCTTCGCGCCGGGCTCGTCTGCAGGTTCGGGAGGTGCGCCCCGATATCCTGGGTGGCGCGCAACCGCCGCGCGCCGTCCGCATTCCGCCACGGTCGGTGACCCCGGAGCGCGTGCCGGTGATTCCACGGCGACGTGGCCGGGAGACCGGCGGGGCGGGTGGCTTCGTGCTCGACAGCATCGGGCCGCTCGGACTCGGACGGCATCGGGTGCGCGTACCCTTGCCGTGGGATGTGGTGGTCTATCCGCCGCTCGTATCGGTGCGGCTGCGCGCGTCCGTGGCCGAGGCGCTGCGGCGGCGCGATGCCGGGATCAAGCCGATCCGGCGCCTCGGCGAGGGACGGCTGTTCGAGTCCTTGCGCGAGTGGGTCCCCGGCGACGATCTGCGGCACATCGATTGGAAGGCGACGGCGCGGCGCGCCAAAGTCATCACGCGCCAGTACGAAGCGGAGCGGCGCCAACAGGTGTTGCTCGTGCTGGACACGGGGCGGCTCATGACGGCCGAAGTCGCCGGGGTAGCGCGGTTGGACTTCGCGGTCCAGGCCGCGCTCGAGCTGGCGTATGCCGCGGCGCAGCATGATGACAACGTCGGCATCATGACTTTCGCGGACGGCGTCCAGCATTTCGTTGCGCCCGAGCGGGGCCGCGGCGGCGTGCGACGCGTGCTGGACGTGCTCGCGGAAGTGCAACCGAAGCTCGTCGAGCCCGATTATCCGGGAGCCTTTCGCTATCTCGCCGCGCGCAACCGGAAGCGCGCGCTGACCGTGCTCTTCACGGATGTCATCGACCGGTTTGCATCCGATGCGCTCGTCGCGAATGTGGCGACGCTCCGACCCCGGCACCTACCGCTCGCCGTGACGCTGCGCAATCCCGAGCTCGATGCCGCCGCCGCCGTCCGGCCGACGACGTCACGCGATGCGTTTCGAAAAGCGGCGGCCGAGGAGCTGCTGCACGCGCGCGACGAGGCGCTGGGGCACATGCGGCGCGCGGGAGTGATCGTGATTGACGTCACACCGGAACGCGCGGCGCAGGCCGTGGTGACGAAGTACCTCGATTTGAAGCGGCGAGGCACGCTCTAAGTTACTGTCTGGCCCGGCCATTCCTCATTTAGTATGTTCGGACCTCACGTTCACGGATTGGACTGGAATGCGCGGTGCGAGCCGAGCTACCCCGATCGTGACCCTCGCAGTGGCCCTTGCTTGCGTCACGTGCACGTTCCCCACCGACAAGAGCGACCAGGTCTTCGTCACTCTCCAGGCCCCTGCGCACATCGTGCTGCGCGGCAAGGAGATGTCCGTCCAAGCGCGTGCGTGGCAGGTCGTCGGGGTCGACACGATGCCCATCACCAACGTGGATTTCGCGTTCAGCAGCGGAAGCAATACGATCGCGCGCGTCGAAAACACCGGGAAAGGCTATGCGACCGTCACGGGGGTGAACAGCGGCAATGTCGACATTATCGCGCGGGCGGTTAGTTTCGAAAAAGCGCGACCGGCGAATCTGTCGCTGCGCGTATCGAGCCCGCTCGAAATCGACAGCGTGCGTCCGAAGGTCGTGAGGTTTGGTCAAGTTGCAACGGTGTACGGCGTCGGTGTTGATTCGCTGTTCTTGGCGAGCCTCGGCGGTACCAACCTCATTGAGTATCCGTTTTCGCGTGCCCGAGACCCGGTCACCGGTCTCGGGCACATCTCATACTGGGTCCCGCCACCAGCGCGCAGCGATTCACTGTTTTACCTGGGAGCGGGAGTGTTTGGGAAGGACACGGCGCTCACCCAGGTCGGGAAGCGAGACATTTACGATCCTAATGACACGGTCGCGACACGCATCGACCTCGATTTGGGCGGGCCCTGGCCCGGCACAGTTCTCGCTCCCCTCCTGTTCTTTAATCCGGCGCTCGCGTTCCAGGCGGTGGATCGCGTGAACGGCGTCGGCGAGGACTGGTACCGTTTCCAGACCGCCGATACTGCGCAGTCGCTGACCTTTTTCCTCTCGTACCCTTCTCTGAGCGACACGGTCGCCGCGCGGACGTTCCTGCTCGATTCCTTGTACTACGCTACCGGTACGGCGGGCACGCCCAGCAATAAGTTCTTCGGCCGTGACTCGGCGGACTTTATCGGCACTGATTTCTATCGCTGCAAGGGACTCGCGTTCAAACCTGATCAATCAGCTCGCGATTCATTCTCGGTTGCCCTGAAAACCTTGCCCAGTCACGCGATACACGTCATCAGCTTTTACACCAGCCCCCAGCGATACTCGCTTGCCGTCGTCAAAGGGTACGTCACGGGCGATCCCCGGATCGGGGCCGACGCCTTCGAGCCAAATCGGTTCTGCCATGACACTGACAGCATCCCAGGCCGGCCCAGTCCCCGGTCACGAGTCCACGTCACGACGACCGGGTTCAGCGATACGATGAACATCGATAACGCATTCGAACTCGACTGGTACCGGCTCGAGGTGCCCGCGCACAACCTGGGTGATTCGGTGGTTATCCGGCTGCAGGGGCGCTCGACATCTACGTTCTCTCGGTGCCCGGCTCAACCGGCAACCTGACGGTTGTAGACTCATCGGTGAACGCGGGATCTACCGAAAATCTTACGATGAATCTAGCGGCAGGCTCTTACTATCTCGCCGTCGTCGACTTTGGGGGCGTGCCGGAGCGCTACTCACTGTGCATTCGTGAAGTCCCTGTGCTCACCGTGGGTTCGTGTAATCTCATCCTCCCTGGTCCTCCGGTTCGGGCATCCAGCAAGCGGCTGCCACTAGCGGCGCCGTCCGTTGGCGCGACCGTGGGCACGGGCCGCTCGTTCTTCCGTCGCTGGCGGCCATGAGCGGGGGAGGCGCCGCGGGCTCCATGATGGAATGTCTCAAGTGCCACACTCCACTCCCGGACGGTAGCAAGTTCTGCTACGCCTGCGGGGCGGACGTCACTGGTGGCGGCACGATGGGTGCGAGCGCCAGCGCAACCGAAGGCTTGATGCAGCGGCTGCAGCGGCTCGTGGAGGGGAAGTACAAGATCGAGCGCTTGCTCGGCAAAGGGGGGATGGGCGCCGTCTTTCTCGCGCACGACCTGACGCTCGAGCGCGAAGTCGCGATCAAAGTCCTGCCGCCCGACATTTCGATGGACGAGCATATCGTCAAACGCTTCCAGCAGGAAGCCAAGATGTCGGCGAAGCTCGACCATACCAACATCATCCCGATCTACCGCGTCGAGAGCGAAGGCGGCCTCAACTATTTCGTCATGAAGTACATCGCCGGCACGTCGCTCGAGGACGTGCTCGACCAGCGACAGCCGCTGACCATCGACTACATCCAACGCGTGTTGTGGGAAGCCGCCTGCGCGCTGGGCCACGCGCACCAGCGCGGTGTCGTTCATCGCGACGTGAAGCCGGCCAACATCATGTTCGACCACGACGGGCGCGTGATGCTGACCGACTTCGGCATCTCGAAGGCGCTGCAGGCGGCGAGCGGCTTCACCGGCACCGGGATGATCATCGGCACGCCGCACTATATGGCGCCGGAGCAGGCCAAGGGCGGAACGGTGGACGGACGCGCCGACGAGTACTCGCTCGCGGTGGTCGGCTACCGCATGATCACCGGCGAGCTGCCGTACACCGGCGACTCGGTTCACACCATCCTCTATAAACACATCTTCGAAGAAGTGCCGAATGTCGGCGCCAAGCGCAGCGACACGCCGCCCTTCCTGACCGCGGCGATCTCACGCGCGCTGTCCAAGGAGCCTGATCAGCGCTTCCCGACGATGGAGGAGTTCGCGACCGCGGTATGGCCCGAGCAGCCGGTCGCGGTGCCCAAAGCGGGGGCATCGAAGAGTCACCGGAGACCGCCACCTCCGCGGACTCGCACGGCGACGGCCGACGCGCCGACGGAAGTGACCAGCGCGCCGACCACGCCAATCCCTCGTGCCGGCATGAAGCCCGCGGCGGGAAAGAAGAAACGCTCGAGCGTGGGCATGGTGGTGGGCGCGCTCGTCGTCGTCGTCGCCGGTGTGGGTGGCTATCTTGCGCTGGGCAGAAAGAGTGAGACGCCTCCCGCGTCGTCGCCTCAGGCCGGGCCGGCTCCGGCTCCGGCGCCGCCGCCGGCCGCCGTCGAGACCGTGCGGGTCGCCGCGAATCCTCCCCCGCCGCCGAGACGGGGGAACGACAACCGGCGTCAGGGAGCCCCGCCGCCCGCGCCTCCCGCCGCGGCCGAAGGCACGATCACCGTTGCCGCTGACCCGTACGGTGAAGTCTTCATCGACGGCACGGATGTAGGTCAGACGCCGGTTGTCGACTTCTCCGTGTCCGTCGGGAGACACACGATTCGGGTCGAACGAGCCGGTTACAAGACGGTGAACGAAACGGTGCAGGTGTCGGCCAACAATCCCGTACGCAAGCGGTACACGCTGCTTCCGGAGTGACACCATGAACGCTCGGGTCGTCTTGCTCGCGGTGGTGGCTTTGGGTGGTGTCGCTACGATCCGCGCGCAGACAATTCAGAATCCCACCCTGCGCCGCGCGCAGCAAGCGTTTGACAATCTCGATTACCGTCAGGCCCTCAGCGTTGGCCGGGCGGCATTGCGCGAGCGACTCACCGGGTTCGACCGCGCGCGAGCCTATGAGCTGCTTGGCTTCACCTACAGCGGCATGGACTCCATCCTGAAGGCCGTAGATGCTTTCAAACAGGTGGTGCTCCTGGAGCCCGAGCGCACGCTCGACCCGAACCGGACGTCGCCGAAGGCGCTGAGTGCCTTCCAGGTGGCGTTGACCCAGGTGCTCGTCGTACGACAGCTGGTGGTGGACAGCGTGACGTTCGTGGGTGGGCAGGGAGTTGTTCCTCTTCGCTATACCGTGACACAACCGGCACGCGTGGTCACTCGCGTCGTCGGCGGCTCGACGTCCCTGCGTGTCGACTCGACCATCGCGAATGGGCAAGTCAACCTGCGCTGGCCTGCTCGCCTGCCGAACGGCGATCCGATTCCTGCCGGCAACTACACGATCGTCGTCGACGCGACCGTGGGACAAAACAGTTTCTCGACGTCGCAGCCGATCCGGGTCTCGCACGGGAGCGTCGATACCGTGGCGCATCTCACCAGCTTGCCAGGGTATACCTACCTCGCCGAGACCGAGGTGCCCCCCAAGAGCTGGCGTCCGATGGGTCTCGCGCTCGTGTACACCGGCATTGCGCTCGCCGGCACCTCGGCGCTGTCGAATAGCGATCTCGGATCGGCCTCATTGCGGGAGGGCGGCGCGATCGGGGCCGGCATCGTACTCGCGGGGTTCATCATGACCCTGAAGAAACCGGCGCCGCAGCCCGCGCGCGGCAACATCTTGTATAACCAGCTGCTGCGCGAGCAGATCACGCGGCGCAACGCCGAAATCGCGCAGGAGAACACGCGCCGGCGCCAGCAAGTGGCGTTGACGGTCGCGCCGTTGGCCCGTGCGGGAGGTGGGCGATGAGCGGGCGGTTCGGCGGTTTGGCGGTTTGTGCACTGGGCGTGTGTCTAACCGCCCAACCGCTCAACCGCCTATTCGCCCAGCACGTCGCCATCGGGCCGCAGGTGGTCTTCGGCGACTACCGTGAGGTCTCTTCCGATCTGCATTATCGCGGCGGTGGTATCGGTGCGAAGGCAACGCTCGAGTGGAAGAAGTTCTCCGCCGACATCGCGCTCTCGAAAGTGAAGTACAAACCCACCAGCAGTGTCATCGGGACCGAGTTCGACGCCTCCGAAGTCGACGTGCGGTTGCATTACTACATCTCCGGTCCGGTTTCTGCCGAGCTCGGTTTCATCAACCGCAAGGCGGATCCCGAGTTTGAGGCGCAGTCTGTCGGTGCCGTTACGGCCGGTGCGCAGATGGCGTATCTACTGGGACCCGGCGTACGGATGGCGTTGGACGGCGGGCTGATGTTCGGCGCCAAGTATTCAGGTGGGGGGACGACGTCGGGTCTCGGCGCGCTCCAGCTGGGTCTGGACCTCACCATCGACGCCCTGCATGGTCGAATGCGCGTGACCGGTGATTACGGATTCCAGCGCTTTTCGCGAACGACAAATGATGGGAGCGGGCCGTTGCCGGCGCCGATTCAGCAGTCGCTCGGCAGAGTGGGATTCGCGATCGCCTTCTAGTGCGCCAGCCGCGATTCGAACGCGGGACCTTCGGCTCCGGAGGCCGACGCTCTATCCAGCTGAGCTACTGGCGCGAACTGCTAGACGTCTAGATGTCTAGACGTCGAGACGTCTAGTAGTCGGGGCGAGTGGATTTGAACCACCGACCTCGACGCCCAAGGATTGTAACGACTAGCAGCCAATAGGGAAACCGGGCGTCCCGGCCGTCGATTTTCGGGGAGTTGCGGGCCGAATGTACCCCCGTCCGCAAGCGAAGTGGCAGCCGAAGTGGCAACACGAACAACCCGCCCGACGGGGGTGCGGAGCCCGCAACCGACTGCGCCCCCTACGGAACTCGCGGCGCCCACCCGCGTATACTCGGATGGCGCCACACCAGAGTGTCCCTGTGCGAGTTCCACTGCTCTTGACGACCGCGGCGTTCCTGAGCCTCCAGGCCTGCCGGAACTCGACCGCCCCCACCTCGGTCCTTCCGCCGTCCTTCGACGTCCGGTGCACGTCGACCAACCTCATGCTCGATACCACGCTCAACGGAATGCTGAACTCGGCGAGCGCCTGCTATACGCGCGACCTCCTTAACGGCGAGTCCACCTTCACCCGGTTCTACGGCCTGAACCTGGATGCTGGCCGTGGCTATGTCGTGAGCATGCAGGGCGCAGCCGGCATGAAGAGTTTGCTTGAGCTGACGACGTCCGCCACGTCCGCCGAGACGCTGCTCGCCGCGAGCCGAGGCGGGAGTGAACGCGCTCAGCTCCTGTTCGCGAGCCCCGCGACCGTCCCCGCGACCATTCGGGTCACGACGGCCGACGGATCGCGGGCCGATACGGGGTCGTTCACGGTCGTCATTCGGTCGTGCAAGGTCCCGGTCGCTGCCGTCACCGACTCGATCACCCACAGCGACGTGACCACCGCCGCCGATTGCCAACTGAACCTGGCGGCGCTCGCCATCGGCGACAACAACCCATCGAACGTTCACCTCTTCCTGGTGCACTCGACCAGCGACACCTTGCTGCGTCTGGTCTCATTCACAGCGTCGTCACGGGTGCGGGTGTTTTTCGGCGGACCGCACGAAGACACGTTCGGCGTGACGGGGCGTACTATGATGGGCTACCTCGACACAGCGACGGTCGCCACGTCCTTCTACTTCGCGCCCGGCAAGGCGGGTGATTATACTCTGGCCATCGGCGGCGATCAGGGCTTCCCGGTTTCAGTGAGCTATACCCTCACCATCGGTCGCGAACGGGCGTTCCCGGCTACTCCGGCGCCGGTCGGTCAGCACTGATGACGCGAGGGCGAGGACATGTTCGCGACAAGGAGTACGCGGCGGCACTCGATGTGAGCACAATCGTGCCGCGATTCGACGGCATTCGTATGGGGCTGCCTAGACTGCACCGCGCGAATGTCGGCGGAGGCCCATTGCCTGCGACGCCGGGGTTGCTCGAACTCCACCGCCTCGGGCAGCGTCGCCTCGTCCGGCTGCTGGACCTGCTTTCGTCGATTTCGCGTCGGCTCATTCGAGAGAGTCCTGAGAGCCAACAGGGGGCACGCGCTTAACGATCCGCCACCCACGCCTCACGACCCGACGAACACGTACTCGTGCTGCGCGTCTCGAATCGTCAGCCGCTTCCCACCATCGCCCACCACGAACTCGAAGCCCTCGACCCCTGGCGCGGTCGTGATGAACGAGAGCGAGCCGTCCGGATTCTTCCGCGTCGCCACCTCGCTCCGCCACTCGCCGAAGTCGAACACGGTGCGGCCGCGAGCGCGGTCGACGTCGATGTCGCCCAGGGCGTCGTTGTGGAAGCGCCGGGAGAGCCTCGCCGCCTCGACAGTGTCGGCCGGCACGGTCAGCAGTTTCCGGTCGGCGGCGAGCGCCGCGTAATAACTCTTCGCCTGGGACGCGACGTCCGCGTCGGCCTCGTCGCGGCCGTCGAACAACACCTCCAGCAGCTTGCGCCGGAACACCGTGCGCAGCACCCACCCCGGGTCTCCGTTGGTGAGCACCACCGCACCCACGCTGTACTCCGGCAACCAGATCATGTCACTGTGGAACCCGATCATGTCACCACCGTGATGCACCACCGGCGTCCCGTATTTCGTGTCCACCATTAGGCCCATGCCGTACGTGGCTTCCTTCCCGATCGGCACCTGCGGCGCGCGACGCGCGAGCAACGGCTCCCGGCGAATGTATTGCGTGCCGTCAGGCAGCCTTCCCTCGGCCAGCTCCATCGAGACGTACTTGAGCATGTCACGCACACTGCTCCACGCGGCACCGGCAGGGCGCACCGGTATGACGGAGTAGTTGATGTCCATCGAGGCGACGCTTGTCTTGCCGTCGATGTCGGGCGAGTGCGGCGAGGCGTGGTTTCCCGCGAGCGCTCTCGAGTAGTTGAACGTCGTGGACGTCATGCCCAGCGGTCCGAAGACGAGCGTGCGCATGGCCGTGTCGTAGGCAGCACCCAGCTCCAGATTGGGGTAGGCCACGTGGCCGCCTGTGTAGCCGGCCGCGGCGGCCATCGGATTCGAGTACTGGAACATCTCTCCGAACTTGCTGGTGGGCTGCATCGTCCCGAGCGTCCTGAGCGCGGACTCGGGGCTCGCGTTCTTAAACTCGAACAGCCACTCGAGATCCTGGCGCGGCAGCCCGGTGCAGGCGCAGATGAGGTGCTTCACCAGTACCTGTCGGGTGGTGGCGGTGTCGCCGAGCTTGAACTGGGGGAGCAGCGAGGTGACGCGGGTCTCCCACCCGAACCGGTTCGCCTCGACGAGCTTGGCCAGCATCAGCGTGGTGAGGGCCTTGGTGTTGGACGCCATCATGAACAGCGTGTTTCCATCGGGCCGTTCGGGCTTGCCGAGCTCGCGGACGCCGAACCCGTCGGGACGCGGAGCTCCTGCATCGCCCTCTCGGTGAACGCGGAGAGTCTCGCGAGCCGGGCGGCATCGAGGGTGGCGGCTTTTCTCCCGGCGAATGACTCGCGCGTGAAGCCCTTGGGCAAGAGTCGGTCGAAGACGAGCTGCACCGCGGCGAGCCGCTTCTCGCCCGTGGCGTCGCTCATCTCGTAGACGACGACGGTCCAGACATCGCCCGCGCGCTGCGCGAGCAAACTGACGCCGCGCTTCTCATTGGGCGAGGTCTGGTAGTCATAGTTGCGCCGATCGGACCAGCCGTCCTTGTCAGGCGCGGGAGTGACGACCTTGAGCGGCCAGGTGTGCGCGGGCATGTATGCGGCCCATGCGAGCGTCACGGCGGAGTCGGCACTCGGCGCGCGGACGTCGACCAGCGCGATGTGCGAGTCGCCCTCCGGCGCCGTGAGGATCGTGGCCGGACCGCGCACCGAGAAGGTCCAGTCGGCGGGCGCGATGAACGTGGCTCCCAGAGCGGTCTGCTTAGGCGTGTCGGCCGTCAGATGTTCCGGCGTTGAGCTAGATTGGGCGGCAATGACGGCGCGGGTGCACGACGTCAGGGCAAGTAGGCACGCGAGCGCGCGGACGGGGCCGCCGAGGCGGGTGTGCAATGGCATGGGGCTCCTCCTAGCCGTGCAGGAGAGGATTCCTTCGAATCTACCGGAACCTGTGCAAACTGAAGTGGGCGATGACAGCCTCGGTGTGAATCCAGGGGCGCGGCGTGAAAAGTGGCAGCGGCAGTGGCAGCGGAGTCCCAACACTGGGTTGGCTAAGTCCTTGTAGCTACGAGTCGCGGCGAACGGATTTGCACCACTGCGGTGGCAGCAGGCCGACCAGCGCAAGCCTAAGTCGTTGTGACTGCTTAGTCGGGGCGAGTGGATTTGAACCACCGACCTCCTGGTCCCGAACCAGGCGCGCTAACCGGACTGCGCTACGCCCCGTGAAACTAGACGTCTAGAAGTCTAGACGTCCCGACGTCTAGTAGTGCAGTGCGCCCAGGAAGACTCGAACTCCCAGCCTCTTGATCCGTAGTCAAGCGCTCTATCCAGTTGAGCTATGGGCGCGCAATGGGCGGTACTAGACTCGAACTAGTGACCTCCACGATGTCAACGTGGCGCTCTAACCAACTGAGCTAACCGCCCGGGACTGAAATGCGGAATGTGGAATTCGAAAGGCGGAATGACGATTCCGCATTCCCATTTCCGCATTCCGCATTGTCAGTAGCGGGGGTGGGATTTGAACCCACGACCTCCGGGTTATGAGCCCGGCGAGCTACCAGACTGCTCCACCCCGCGTCGCTTGTATTCGTCGGCCGTCTTTGGAGAGCGGGAAACGGGACTCGAACCCGCGACCCCAACCTTGGCAAGGTTGTGCTCTACCAACTGAGCTATTCCCGCGCGCCGCCAAATCTAACCGCTCAGTAGTCCGGTATCTACCACCCTGCCAGCGCCTTACCGGTCCGACCGTCAGACCGTCCGACTGTCCGACCGAATGGAGGCGAGGGGGATCGAACCCCTGACCTCGTGAATGCCATTCACGCGCTCTCCCAACTGAGCTACGCCCCCTTATATTCCCGCCCCCGAAATGGCTGCAACCGCCAGACGGGAACACGGCATCTTATCGGTGCGTTTATGCCGTGTCAAGCGATTTCACGCCTATTTCATGAACATTTTTCTAGCCTCTGCGTACTAAAAGACAGCCAAAATAGGGCGACCAATGCCTCGCACTCGTAAGAAGACAAAAGCCGCCGCTCCGGCTCCGAAGGCCAAGGTGAAGGCCGCGCCCGTCGCGACGACTGAACGACGGGTGCCGAAGCGCCGCGGCCGCGGGCGTCGTCGTGGTCTGCTCACGGGGCTCGGCCATCACGAGCACGAGCGCGACATCCTCGATCAGTATCTGCACGAAGTCTCCAAGACTCCGCTGCTGACGCAGAAGGAGGAGATCGCGCTCGCGCGCAAAGTCCGCGCCGGCGATCAGGAAGCGATGCAGGAGCTCGTGAAGCGGAACCTGCGGTTCGTCATTTCGGTCGCGAAGAAGTATCAGAACCGCGGACTGCCGCTCACCGATCTCATCGGCGAGGGGAACGTCGGCCTGCTGACCGCCGCGCGCAAGTTCGATCCCGATCAGGGCGTGAAGTTCATTTCGTACGCCGTGTGGTGGATCCGCCAGGCGATCCTCGCCGCGCTCGCGCGGCAGGGGCGCACGGTCCGCGTGCCGCTGAACCGCACGGCGGATCTGTCGCGCATCGTGCGGACCGCCGAGTATCTGCGGCAGACGCTGCGCCGCGAGCCGACTCCCGAAGAGATCGCCGACGCGACCAAACTGTCGCTCGAGGTGGTGCAGTCGCTCGCCGCGCTGAATACCGGCGACGTCCGCCTCGATGCCCCGCTCGATCCCGACGGCGATCGCTCGCTGATCGAGCGCTTCATCGCCGAGGATTTGCCGGACACGGAAGATCAGGCGATGGATCGCTTCCTGTCCGACGAGATCGAGCAGGCGCTGAATACGCTGCAGCGGCGCGATGCGAAGGTGCTGCGGCTGTATTTCGGTCTCGATGGTGGGCGCGAGCACACGCTCGAGGAAATCGGCGGCATGCTCGGCGTCACACGGGAGCGTGTGCGGCAGCTGCGTGATCGCGCGCTCAAGCGTCTGCGCGATGGAGACGTCGGCAAGGCGCTCGCCAGCTTCGCAGCGTAAGGGTAGCAGCAGTGAATTGGTAGGGGCGCGGCGTGCTGCGCCCCTACTGTTTTTGGTCTACTTTCTCTCCCCGTGATTCAGGCCATCGGCCGCCGCTCCATCTCCGCCATCGAGGCCGTCGGGCGGTTCGGCCAGTTCCTCATGGACATGACACGCGCCCTCGCCGACCTCGGCGTCTGGGCGCGCCTGCTCATCGGCCAGATGCGCCGGATCGGCGTCGATTCGCTCCCCGTGGCGCTGTTCATAGCCGCCTTCACCGGCGTCGTCCTCGCCCTCCAGGCCTCTTACACCTTCACCGGCGCGGTCCCGCTCTACTTCGTGGGCACGCTCGTCGGCAAGACGATGATGCTGGAGTTGGGGCCGGTGCTGACCGGACTCGCGCTCGCCGGCCGCGTCGGCGCCAGCATGGCCGCCGAGCTTGGCACAATGAAAGTAACGGAGCAGGTGGACGCCCTCGAGACGCTCGCCTACGATCCGCAGAGTTATCTCGTTGTGCCGCGCGTGCTCGCGGCGACGCTGATGTTCCCGGTCATCGTGTCGTTCGCCATCGCGACCGGCATCATCACCGGCTGGCTAACGAGTCTCGCGCTGCTCGACCTCTCCACGCCCGATTTCCTCAAGGGCCTCAAGCTGTTCTATCTCTTCAAGGACGTGTGGTTCGGCCTGCTGAAGAGCGCGAGCTTCGGATTCACGATCGCGCTCGTGGGCTGCAGCGTGGGGCTCTCGACGCGCGGCGGAGCGGAGGGCGTCGGCCGGAGCACGACGCGCACCGTCGTGTATTCGGCGATTTTCATTCTCGTGCTCGATGCGTTCTGGGCCGTGGTGCTGTTGTGATCGAATTCCAGGACCTGCACAAGGCGTTCGACGACAAGCAGGTCCTGCAGGGCCTGTCGCTGAAGATTCGCGACGCGGAAACGGTGGTCATCATTGGATACTCCGGTACCGGCAAGAGTGTGGCGTTGAAGCACATCGTCGGGCTGTTGCACCCGGATGCAGGCGACGTCATCGTTGACGGGCAGGCCGTGGGTACGCTTGATCGGAACGAATTGACCCTGCTGCGCCGCGGGATCGGCTATGTGTTCCAGTTCGCGGCGCTGTTCGACTCGATGACCGTGGCCGAGAACCTCGAGCTGGGATTGCGGCGGCGCGGGCTGGACGAGGAGGAGATCCAGGAGCGCGTGCGCGAAGCGCTGGCGCTCGTGGACCTCTCGGGAACGGGTGATCGGATGCCGGCGGAGCTGTCGGGCGGCATGCGCAAACGCGTCGGCATCGCGCGCGCGATCGCACTCAGACCACGTTATATCCTGTACGACGAACCGACGACGGGCCTCGATCCGGTGACGTCCGCGGTGATAGACCGGCTCATGGTCCGCACGCGCGAGCACCTGGGGGTGACAGGCGTGGTCGTGACGCACGACATGCGCAGCGCCTATACGGTCGGTGACCGGATCGCCATGCTGTACGAGGGCCGCGTGCGGCAGGTGGGCAGCGTCGCGGAGATTCAGGAGACGGAGGATCCGGTGGTGCGGCAGTTCATCGAGGGACGCCCTGAGTGAAACGCGAGAACGAGTTCGCCGTCGGACTCGTCGTCATCGCCGCGCTGGCGTTGATCGTGGGCGGAGCGCTGTGGCTCTCGGGGGCTCACATCGGCCGGACCGAGGCGGTGTACACGGCACGCCTCCGGACCGTGGGCGGACTCGGCGCCGGCAGCCCGGTCGTGCTGCGCGGCGTGCGCGTCGGCCGAGTCGAGGCGATCCGGCTCGCGCCGGGCAACTGGGTCGAGGCGGACCTCAAGATCTATTCGGGCGTGACGCCACCCGCGAAGCCCGCGGTCATCGCCGCCTCGGCATCGTTGTTCGGCGAGTGGGCCGCAACGTTGATTTCCAGTGACCCTCCGCCCGCCGATCCCAACATTCGCCAGGCGCTCGAAGAAGCGCAGGCGGTCGGGGGGGGCAAGTGGCCCGGTGCCACACTCCCCGATATCGGCCAGCTGACGGCCCAGGCGAGCCGCATCGCAACCGACATCGGGACGGTCGCCGCCCGCGTACAAAGCGCGTTCGACTCTCAGGCGGTCATGGATCTGCGGCGTTCCATTCACGATTTCGGGCAGGTGGCCGATCGCCTGGCGCGCGTGACGAACGAGCAGGCGGACGTGATCGGCGACGTCGGTTCCAACTTGCAGCACGGCTCGGACGCATTGGCCCGCGCCGCGACGGATCTCAAGGCGACGCTCGGCCGGGTGGATACCGCGACCAATCAGGGCCAGCTCGCCACCATCCTCAACAATAGCGCCGCGACGAGTACCGATCTGCGCAGCGCGTCGCAAGATTTCCGCCAGCTCATGGCGGCAGCGAACCGCAACCAGGAGAGCCTCGTGCGGGTCCTTCAGAACGCGGACACCATTTTCTCGCGGATCTCGAACCGCAGCGGCACGCTGGGGCTGCTGGTGGCCGATTCGGCGCTGTATCGCGAGACAACGCTCACGATGATCCAACTGAGGCAGCTGCTCTCCGACATTCAGGCGAATCCGCGGAAATACTTCACGTTTAGCGTGTTCTAAAACAATGGATGATCGTGTGTGCAACGGAATGCGGCGTTGACGCGTCGCTCTCGCAAGGGCAAGAAGTCCCAGCCCCGGGCTACGCGCGAGACGAGCGCCGGCGGCGTCCTCTTCCGCCGCGGGCCGGATGGGCAAGTGCGCTTCCTGTTGATTCGCGACTCGTACAAGAACTGGGGCTTTCCCAAGGGGCATCTCGAGTCCGCCGAGCCGCCCGCGGACGCCGCGCGGCGTGAGGTGACGGAAGAGACGGGACTCCAGGATCTCGTGCTCCATGGGCCCATCAAAGTGATCGATTGGTATTTCCGGTTTCGCGGCAAGACGATCCACAAGTATTGTCACTTTTTCTTGTTCGAATCGCGGCACGGCGATCCCGTCCCGGAAGAAGCCGAAGGGATCACGGCGTGTGTGTGGCAGCCGTTCGAGGAGGCGCAGCAAACGATCAGCTACGACAATGCTCGCGATGTGCTGCGGCAGGCGGCGGAGATGCAGCAGGCGCTGGTGCAAACATGAAGGCCACCGGCGCGAGCGCGTATCCCGTCGTGCCGGTCTTTCATCCCCGCCGGGAGGCGCGGCGGGCGCTGAAACGCGGTTATCCGCGCGGCAGCGGCAGCGTGCGGCTGTGCCGCAGCGTTCAGGCGGTCAAGCGACTCCTCGAACAGCGGCTCGTGGACGCCGTGGTGCTCGACGTGCGCCATTGTGATGGCGAAGGGCTGGCATTGCCGGCGTCCTTTCCGCGCATCCCGATGTATGTGCTCTCGGCGGTGCGGCCGGACGATGGCGCGTTGCTCGAGTCCTGCCGCGATGCCGGCTTCACCGGCGTCCTCGTCGAAGGCGTGGACAACGCCGTCGCCGGCGAGTGGATCGCCGCGCGCACCGCACAAGTCGCGCGGCGTGTCGCACTGGCCGATGCGCCCCGGCTCCTGCGCCTGACCGATCGCTTGCAGCTCGCGGCCTGGGATGAGGTGTTGCGCCGGGCGGGCACGCCGACCAAGACCGGCCACGTCGCCGCGGCGCTGCGCGTGACCCGCGAGCATTTGTCGCGGGAATTCGGGGCTGGCGGCGCCCCGAACCTGAAGCGTGTCATCGATCTGGCCCGCGCCGCCTCGGATCTCAAGGCGACGCTCGGCCGGGTGGATACCGCGACCAATCAGGGCCAGCTCGCCACCATCCTCAACAATAGCGCCGCGACGAGTACCGATCTGCGCAGCGCGTCGCAAGATTTCCGCCAGCTCATGGCGGCAGCGAACCGCAACCAGGAGAGCCTCGTGCGGGTCCTTCAGAACGCGGACACCATTTTCTCGCGGATCTCGAACCGCAGCGGCACGCTGGGGCTGCTGGTGGCCGATTCGGCGCTGTATCGCGAGACAACGCTCACGATGATCCAACTGAGGCAGCTGCTCTCCGACATTCAGGCGAATCCGCGGAAATACTTCACGTTTAGCGTGTTCTAAAACAATGGATGATCGTGTGTGCAACGGAATGCGGCGTTGACGCGTCGCTCTCGCAAGGGCAAGAAGTCCCAGCCCCGGGCTACGCGCGAGACGAGCGCCGGCGGCGTCCTCTTCCGCCGCGGGCCGGATGGGCAAGTGCGCTTCCTGTTGATTCGCGACTCGTACAAGAACTGGGGCTTTCCCAAGGGGCATCTCGAGTCCGCCGAGCCGCCCGCGGACGCCGCGCGGCGTGAGGTGACGGAAGAGACGGGACTCCAGGATCTCGTGCTCCATGGGCCCATCAAAGTGATCGATTGGTATTTCCGGTTTCGCGGCAAGACGATCCACAAGTATTGTCACTTTTTCTTGTTCGAATCGCGGCACGGCGATCCCGTCCCGGAAGAAGCCGAAGGGATCACGGCGTGTGTGTGGCAGCCGTTCGAGGAGGCGCAGCAAACGATCAGCTACGACAATGCTCGCGATGTGCTGCGGCAGGCGGCGGAGATGCAGCAGGCGCTGGTGCAAACATGAAGGCCACCGGCGCGAGCGCGTATCCCGTCGTGCCGGTCTTTCATCCCCGCCGGGAGGCGCGGCGGGCGCTGAAACGCGGTTATCCGCGCGGCAGCGGCAGCGTGCGGCTGTGCCGCAGCGTTCAGGCGGTCAAGCGACTCCTCGAACAGCGGCTCGTGGACGCCGTGGTGCTCGACGTGCGCCATTGTGATGGCGAAGGGCTGGCATTGCCGGCGTCCTTTCCGCGCATCCCGATGTATGTGCTCTCGGCGGTGCGGCCGGACGATGGCGCGTTGCTCGAGTCCTGCCGCGATGCCGGCTTCACCGGCGTCCTCGTCGAAGGCGTGGACAACGCCGTCGCCGGCGAGTGGATCGCCGCGCGCACCGCACAAGTCGCGCGGCGTGTCGCACTGGCCGATGCGCCCCGGCTCCTGCGCCTGACCGATCGCTTGCAGCTCGCGGCCTGGGATGAGGTGTTGCGCCGGGCGGGCACGCCGACCAAGACCGGCCACGTCGCCGCGGCGCTGCGCGTGACCCGCGAGCATTTGTCGCGGGAATTCGGGGCTGGCGGCGCCCCGAACCTGAAGCGTGTCATCGATCTGGCCCGCGCCGCCTGCGCCGCGGATCTGCTTGGCAACCCGGGGTACACCGTTCGTTGCGTCGTTCGCATCCTCGGTTATGCGTCGCCGAGCCATTTGGCGGGGGCGGCGCGGCGCGTTGCCGGGGCGACTCCCCTGGAGCTCCGCGAATTGGGCCCCCACGGCGTGCTGACCCGGTTTCTGAGAGGAAGGACGAGATCTCGAGTCTAAGGCGTCTTCCGGCACCCTATACTTAGTGATATTTTTCACAAACTTTAAACGGTACTCTCAATGGCCACCGATTCCATCCTGCGTCCGGGCGAGCTGAAGAACCTTCTCCTCAAGGAAATCCAGGCCGCCGACCTGGCGGACATCGACGTCCGTGAAGTCGGCACCGTCCTGGAGGTGAAGGACGGCATCGCCCGGATCTACGGGCTGACGTCCGCGATGGCGGGCGAGATGCTCGAATTCACGGTCTCGGCGACCGGCGAGAAGATCACCGGCCTCGCGTTGAACCTCGAGGAAGACAACATCGGCGCCGTGATTTTCGGGGACTACCTGGTGCTGCGCGAGGGGGACGAAGTCCGGCGCACCGCGCGCGTGCTCGAGGTGCCGGTCGGTCCTGCCATGGTGGGGCGTGTCGTAGACGCGCTGGGGCGGCCGGTGGACGGCCTCGGCCCGATTCATACGACCAAGAGTCGCAAAGTCGAGATCGTCGCGCCGGGCATCATCAAGCGCCAGCCGGTGAAGGAGCCGCTGCAGACCGGCATCAAGGCGATCGACTCGATGATTCCGATCGGCCGCGGCCAGCGCGAGCTGATCATCGGCGACCGCGGCACCGGCAAGACCGCGATCGCGATCGACACGATCATCAATCAGAAGGGGCACCCGGAGGGGCAGGAGGTCTTCTGCGTCTACGTCGCGATCGGGCAAAAGAACTCGACCGTCGCCGCCGTCGTCGAGCGCCTCAAGGAGTACGACGCGATGCGCTACACCATCGTGGTCGTCGCGTCCGCGTCCGAGCCCGCCCCGATGCAGTACATCGCGCCCTACACCGGCTGCACGATGGCCGAGTATTTCATGTACGACATGAAAAGGGCCACGCTGTGCATCTACGACGACCTCTCGAAGCAGGCCGCCGCCTACCGGCAGTTGTCGCTGGTGCTCAGGCGCCCGCCCGGCCGTGAAGCGTATCCCGGCGACGTCTTCTATCTCCACAGCCGGCTGCTCGAGCGCGCCGCGAAGCTGTCCGACGAAATGGGCGGCGGCTCGTTGACCGCGCTGCCGATCATCGAGACGCAGGCGGGCGACGTCTCCGCCTACATCCCGACGAACGTCATCTCGATTACCGACGGCCAGATCTTTCTCGAGACCGATCTCTTCTATTCGAACGTCCGGCCGGCGGTGAACGCCGGCATCTCGGTGAGCCGTGTGGGCGGCAACGCGCAGATCAAGGCAATGAAGCAGGTCGCCGGCCGGCTGCGGCTCGACCTGGCGCAGTACCGGGAGCTCGAGGCGTTCGCCCAGTTCGGCTCCGAGCTCGATCCGGCGACCCAAAAGCAGCTCGCGCGTGGCGCCCGCGTCGTCGAAGTGCTGAAACAGCCGCAGTATCAGCCGATGCCGGTGGAGCAACAGATCATCGTCATCTTTGCCGTGACGAGCGGTTTGATCGACGATGTGGCCGTCCCCGAAATCAAGGAGTGGGAGAAGGGGCTGCTCGAGTTCATCTTGGCGCAGCATCCGAACATCGCCGAGGAGATTCGGACCAAGCGGGCGCTCTCGGAGGACCTGAGCGCGCGGCTGCGGAAAGCGACCGAGGAGTACAAGGCGCTGTAATGGCGAAACCCCGCGAGCTCAAGCGGCGCATCCGCTCCGTTCAGAATACAAAAAAGATCACAAAGACGATGGAGCTCGTCTCCACGTCGAAGCTGAAGCGCGCGCAGGACCGTGTGGTGGGTGCGCGTCCCTATGCGCAGGCGCTCGCCGAGGTCATTGCGCAACTCTACTCTCCCGAGCTCGCGGAGCGATTTCCCTTGCTCCGGCAGCCTGGACAGACCGGACGTGGCAAAGGCGTGCGGCGTGCGGCGTTGCTCCTCATAACGTCGAATCGGGGCTTGTGCGGTGCATTCAACGCGAACTTGATTCGCGAGGCGCGGCGGCGGCTCGAGGAGCTCGAAAAGCAGGACGCTCACACCGAGCTGCACCTCGTCGGGAAAAAGGGCATCAGCTACTTCAAGTTCACCAAGCGCAACATTGCGTCGCAGCGCGTCGACATCGGCGATCGCCCGACGCTGGACCACGCCGCCGAGCTCGCAAAGCCGCTCATGGAGCGGTTCTCGAACGGAGACCTGGACGCCGTGGACGTCGTGTTCGCCAAGTTCAACAGCGCGGTCTCTACTCCTCCAACGACTTTGCGGATACTTCCGGTAACGCCACCTGAAAAACGGCGGTCGGGCGGTCGAGAGGCAAAGGCGGCGGTCAACTACATCCTGAAGCCCTCAGCTGAGGAAATCCTCGAGCAGCTACTTCCTTTATATGTGCAGAATCAGTTCTACCGCGCGCTGGTCGAGACCGCGGCCGCCGAACACGGCGCGAGGCGCACAGCGATGAAGAACGCGACCGATGCCGGCAGCGACATGCTCACCATCTTGCAGCGCACGTTTAATCGAGCCCGTCAGGCTCAGATTACTCAAGAACTTGCGGAGATCGTTGGAGGAGCAGAGGCGCTCAAAGGATAGGTGTCCGGGCACCTGAAACCAAGAAACGGAATCTCAATGGCAACCAAGACTCAGGAAAAACACAGCGTCGGCAAGGTGGTCCAGGTCATCGGACCCGTCCTCGACGTCGAGTTCGAGCCCGAGCAGCTGCCCGAGCTCTACAACGCGGTGACGGTGAAACTCGATGACCGCCAGCTCGTCGCGGAGGTCGAGCAGCACATCGGCCGCAACCAGGTCCGCGCCGTTGCCATGAGCTCGACCGACGGCATTGTGCGCGGCATGGCCGTCGTCGACACGGGCCAGCCGATCACCGTTCCGGTGGGCAAGCCCGCGCTGGGCCGCATCCTCAATGTCATCGGCGAGCCGGTGGACGAAGGCCCGCCGATTCCGAAAGACGCCGAGCGCTGGCCGATTCACCGCGGTACGCCGGCGTTCGTCGACCTCGAGCCGAAGACGCAAGTCTTCGAGACCGGTATCAAAGTCATCGACCTCATCGCGCCGTTCGTCAAAGGCGGCAAGATCGGACTGTTCGGCGGCGCCGGCGTCGGCAAGACCGTCGTCATTCAGGAGCTGATCAACAACGTCGCGAAGGCGCACGGCGGGAAGTCGGTGTTCTGCGGCGTCGGCGAGCGGACGCGCGAGGGCAACGACCTCTACCTCGAGTTCAAAGAAGCGCACATCCTCGAAAACGTGGCGCTGATCTACGGGCAGATGAACGAGCCCCCCGGTGCGCGGTTGCGCGTTGGGCTGTCGGGACTGACCGTCGCCGAGTACTTCCGCGACGTCGAAGGCCAGGACGTCCTCGTCTTCATCGACAACATTTTCCGGTTCACGCAGGCCGGATCGGAAGTGTCGGCCTTGCTCGGCAGAATGCCGTCGGCGGTGGGCTATCAGCCAACGCTCGCCACCGAGATGGGCGAGCTGCAGGAGCGCATCACCTCCACGAAGAAAGGATCGATCACGTCGGTGCAGGCGATCTACGTGCCCGCGGACGATCTCACCGATCCCGCGCCGGCGACGGCGTTCTCGCACCTCGACGCGACGGTGGTCCTCGACCGTGCGATCGTTGAGCTGGGGATCTATCCGGCCGTGAACCCGCTGTCGTCCTCGAGCCGCATCCTCGACGCCCAGTACCTGGGCGAGCGGCACTACAAAGTGGCGGTCGAAGTGCAGCGCATCCTGCAGCGGTATAAAGATCTCCAGGACATCATCGCGATTCTCGGCATGGACGAGCTCTCGGAAGAGGACAAGCTCCTCGTGGGCCGCGCGCGCCGCGTCCAACGCTTCCTCTCGCAGCCCTTCTTTGTGGCATCCCAGTTCACGGGCTTGGAGGGCAAGTACGTGAAGCTCGAGGAGACGATCGCGTCGTTCGAGCGCGTCGTCTCCGGCGAGTTCGACCAGCTCCCCGAGCAGGCGTTCTACATGCAGGGAGACATCGACGACGTCATGGCGCAGGCCAAGAAGATGGCATCGGCGTAATGCGCGTCTCCGTTATCTCCGCCGAGCGCGCGGTGTTCGAGGGCGAGGCGGAAGCCGTGGTCGCGCCTGCGTATGATGGCCTGGTAGGGATTCTCCCCCGCCATGCCCCGTTCATGACCCTCCTGGGGCAGGGAGTTGTCAAAATCACGAACACCAGCCTCGGTGGCGAGACTATCCGGCTGCAGGTCGCCGGTGGCTTTCTTCAAGTGGCGTATAATGTTGTGCGCATTGTCGCGAGGAGCGCAGCCCCAGTCGCCTCTTGACTTTAGCGTTCCTTTTTCCAACAGTGGTCCCGTCCCCCGGAGGGTAGGTATGAAGCGGCTCGGACTGGCAATACTCGCGGTGGCGCTGTGTACGGTCGCCACCCGCCCTGCGATGGCGCAGGGTCACCTGCGCTACGGCATACAGGCAGGTTTGCTAATGCCCGTGAGTGATTACAACACCGCCGACAAGATGGGCTTCATCGGCGGCGTCGGCGCCACCTACTGGCTGCCAGGAACAGGCAACATCGGCGTGAGGGGTGACGTGTCGTATTCCTCGACCGCCCACAAGAGTCCCGTCACCGGCAACACCAAGATTATCGGTGGCATGGCGTCGTTTGTTTATGCCTTGCAGCCCGCCACCGCGCCCGCGCGTTTAATGCTGACGGCTGGCGTCGGTTTCTATAGCCTGGATTTCGGCGGAGCAACGCCCACGCAGTCCAAGCTGGGCTTCGGTGGTGGTGCGGCCGTCGCGTTCAAGATGGGGCCGAGCAGCACCCGCCTGGTGGTGGGTACACGGTACACGTCGGTCGCCACTGACGGGACGAGCAGGCTGACCTTCCTGCCGATCACGGTCGGGCTGAGCTTTGGGAAATAATCGACCGCGAGCGGCGTGAGCCGTATCACTGGATCGAACGTAAATGACGGCCCGTCAGCATCCTAGCTGACGGGCCGTCGCCTTTTCAGGGGACGCCTAGTTGACAGAAACCCATGTGGTTCTTAACGATGTGGCGGTTTTACCACCCCAACTGGAGGTTTGGTATGCGGAAGCTCACGAGTACTCTGGTGGCGGCAGTCGCCCTGGTGGCGCTCCCGCACGTCGCGCTGGCCCAACGGACCCGCGTCGCCGCCGCCAGCGGTCCGAAGAACGAAATCGGCGTCGATCTCGGCGCGGCGTATAGCCACACCGGCAGCGGCTGCACTGCGAACTGCGGCTCGTTCGGCGTTGGAACACCCGTCGACATTCGGTGGGGATTTCTGGCGAACGGCCCGCTGTCCTTCGAGCCACGCTTCACGTTCAACTGGCTGACGGGCGGCGGTGGTCACGTCCTGTCGTTCGACCCTGATCTCAACGTGATCTATCGCATGAGCCATGCGACCGCGCGTCGAGGGATGTACCTCACGGGCGGCCTCGGGCTGGCGATCGCGAGCGCGTCGGCCGGCACTGTGAGCAACTCGGCCACGCAGCTTTCGCTCAACGGTGGTGTCGGCAAGCGCATTCCGGTTGAGTCGAACGCCTGGCGGTTGGAGGGCTTCCTCCGCTACAACTTCAAGAACAGCGGCAAGGGCATCCCGAGCAGTTTCAACATCGGGGCCCGCGTCGGCATGTCGTTCTGGCGTTAAGCTCGCAGCAGTAATCGATGGCCCGTCAGGCTCCGGCCGGCGGGCCATCGGTGTTACCAACCCCACCCCCAACGGGAGGTCTTGGTATGCGGAAGCTCTTCGGCGGGATGGCTCTGGCGGCGCTGGCGCTGTCGCTCACGACAGTCGCGCAAGCGCAGCGGAGGACGACGACAAGCGCCGCCATGGGGGGCGCGAAGCACGAATTCGGCGTCGACCTCGGCGCGGCCTATGTCAGCTCCAATCTCACGGGCGTCAGCGGCGGCATCGTCATTGTGACCCCCCTCGATCTCCGCATCGGCTTCGTGCCGCGGTCGGGTAAGATCATGTGGGAGCCCCGGCTCAACTTCAATTTTAGTTCAGTGGGTGGCTCGACGACCTACCTCCTCACGCCTCAAATGAACTTGCTTTACGCCAACAGCGTCGGTGGCCATCGGCGCGGCATGTACTTCACCGGCGGTGCCGGCCTGGTGTTGGGCGACAACGGCACGACGAGCGGCACCGCAGTCAAGCTCGAGGGAGGCGTTGGTTGGCGGAAGCCATACGAGGGCGCCGCGTGGCGGTACGAAGTCGGGTTCCAATGGGTCTCGTCGAGCACCGCTCTTGGCTTGGCCGCGGACTACATCGCGATCGGCGGCCGGGTCGGCATTTCACTCTGGCACTAAGCCTGCATTCCTGGCGCGGCGTTCTGGATCTCCGGAACGCCGCGCTGTTCGTCGGGTAACCCCCGCACACAGTCTCAAGGAGTTGGAATGCGTTGGACTCGCGTGTTGTGTCTGCTGGTCATTGGCGCCGGTTTTTCCTCCGGGGCCGCGGCACAGGCAACCGGGTTACCCAGTTTCAACGCGCCCTATCGCGCATTCCGGCGTTCGGAAATCGGCGTGGTGTTGAGTTTTCCCAACGGCGGTGGCACCGCGTTCGAAGGCGCGTATCGCGTGTCGAGCGGAAAATTCGATCTCGGCTTTCGCGGCGGAATCTTCACCCCGGGCGGCAACCTCAACTCGCAACTGCTCCTCGGCGTGGAAGCGCGCGAGCGCGTTGTCACGCATACCGAGGATTTCCCGCTCGACGGCGCGCTCATTCTCGGGGTCGGCGGGCATTTCTCCAGCGGCAATTCGGCGCTGATCGTGCCGATCGGTCTGTCCCTCGGCCGGCGCGTGGATCCCCGAGACTCCAAGATCAGCATCGTGCCGTATGTGCAGCCGACGGGGTTCCTCGTTGCAGGCGATAGACCGTCGGACTTCCTGTTCGACCTCGGCCTCGGCGCCGATTTTCGGCTGACGCCGCGCTTCGACGCGCGGATCAGTGCCGGCCTGGGCGACCTGGAGGGTGTGTCAATAAGCGCCGTGTGGGTGCATTAGCGGGACACAGATTGACTTGGCGCAACGGTTTTCCTACCGTACGCTCCTCACGACTTGCTGGAGGATACGAATGAAGCGCATGGCGACGATAGCGGCGCTGATCGCATTCGGTGCGACGCCCGCCGTGGCTCAGTGGGCGGGGATGCCCGTCTGGAATAATCCGAAGGGAGGCACGGGCGTCACGATCGACGGAGACCTGGGCTTTCCAAACACGAACGGCGGCAAAGGCACGGCGTACGGCGCGCGCGCCACGGTCGGCCTTGCCAATATCAGTCTCACCGCCGGTCTGTCGAACTGGAAGCCGGAAGGATACAGCAGCAGCACGACGTCCGTGGGCGGGACGGCACAGTTCAAGGTGATCGGTGGCAGTCTGATCCCCGTGGCGATGAACTTCCAGCTCGGCGCCGGCACCTCCAGCGCCGTGACTTCGGGTCTCATCACGCAGCCCAAGACCACCATGATCGTCGCCGGCGCCGGCATCAGCGTGAACGTGCCGACACCCGGCCTCAGCATCGAGCCGTACCTCTCCCTCGGTGAGCGCTGGAACAAGGCGTCGGGCTTCAGCACCCAGTCGAACTTCGGCTGGATCATCGGCGCGAACCTCGGCTTCGGGATGATGGGGCTGCACCTGGCGTATGATTCCCAGAAGCTTGGGGGCGCGACCCGCGGCATCATCGGCGTCGGCGCGCACGTCGCATTGAAGGCTCCCATCGGCATGTAAGACGCAGTAGCTTTGGGGCGCGCCGCACCCACGGGTCGGCGCGCCCTTTTTTCCCCGGGAGATGCGTGATCCGTTCGACAATACGCGTGGGCCTCGTGACGCTGGCGCTGGCCCTCACGGTGAGTGGCTGTGCCCTGACCTTCGACGCGACCGAGCTCGGCGTCCCGACCTCGCTCGCCGAGCCCGCGCCGGCTCCGCCGCAGGGAACACCGTTCCGCGTCACCAAGCATCCCGTCTTTCTCCTGTGGGGTCTCACCGGGGCCGGCCGACCCAACGCGGAGGACGTGCTTGCCGGGCAGGCAGGCACGGGGGCCCGAATTGCAAACCTCCGCATCAAGGTCCGCAGCCGCTGGCCGGATCTCCTCGTGACCGTCCTCTCGGCCGGCCTCATCACCCCCCGCTCGGTCACGTTCGAGGGCGTCGTCGTTCCCCGTTAGCAACATTTTGAGACGTTTGCTCTAGCGGTCTCGTTTTGGCCGTGCTATATCCGACCCGATTGCTGGTCCGCAGGTGAACCGTCCACCTGGGAGGGCTTCATGCGTCTCTCCGTTTTCTCGTTTGTCTTCCTTAGTATCGGCCTGACCGCGTCGCTGGCCAAACGGGCAAGTGCCCAAGAACCGGTCACGCTCAGCGGTCGAATCACCGCGGCAGGCGTCCCGATAGGGTACGCCGAGGTGATCATTCCATCCCTCGGACTTGGAGCGAACACCCGCGACGATGGACGCTATGCGATCGTGATCCCGGGTGCGCGCGCGACGGCGGGTCAGACGCTCACCGTCACCGCACGCCGGCTGGGGTACAAGCCGGCCACCTTACAGGTCACGCTGCGTCCAGGG
>QHTW01000301.1 GCA_003220955.1 Gemmatimonadota bacterium
GCGCCTTCGTGCCGAGCCCGCGCGCGCGCTTGGCCGCGATGGCCGCGCCGCGGCGGATGGCGCTGCGCGTGACCTCGCTCGTCTTGCCGACGCCCACGAGCAGGAGGCGCTCCGCCTTGGCGACGCCGTAGACGAGCAGCGTTTCGTCTTTCTTGCCCTTGTAGTCGCCCGTGGCGAACGCGCGCTCGAGACTGCTGTCCTTGAGCGGCTGCGCGCCGCCCTGCGACACCATGATGGCGAGCAGTGGCGTTTCTGCGCTGCTGATCGTCTTCGTCGAGATGGCAGTCTTCATGCGAGGTGCTCGATGATCGCGTCGGCGAAGGCCGAGGTGGATACCTCGGTGGAGCCCGGCATCTGCCGCGCGAGATCGTAGGTGACGCGCCGCGCCCCGATCGCCCCTTCGAGTCCGTGCACAATCGCACTGGCGACGTCGTCCCAGCCCAGCTCCTCGAACATCATCACGCCCGAGAGGATCACGCTGCTGGGATTGATCTTGTCCTGCCCCGCGTACTTGGGCGCCGTGCCGTGCGTCGCTTCGAACACCGCATAGCCGTCACCCACATTGCCGCCTGGCGCGAGGCCCAGGCCGCCGACCTGCGCGGCGGCGGCATCGGACAGGTAGTCGCCGTTGAGATTGGGCGAGGCGATGACGGTATATTCGTCCGGCCGCAGCAACAACTGCTGGAACATGGAATCCGCGATGCGGTCCTTGATCGTGACCTTGCCGGCGTCTGCTTTGCGCTTGCCGCCCTCCGCCTCCGGTACCGTGTGATCGCCAAAGCGTTCCTTCGCGATTTCGTATCCCCAGTCGCGGAAAGCGCCTTCGGTGAACTTCATGATGTTGCCTTTGTGCACCAGCGTGACGGACGGCAGGCGGCGCCGGATGGCGTGCTGAATCGCCTTGGTGATCAACCGCTGCGACCCGAACTTGGACATCGGTTTGATCCCGATCGCGCTCCCCTCGCGGATCTTGGCGCCGAACCGACGGCTGAGGAACTCGATGACCGCGTCCGCCTCGGCGCTTTGGGCCTTGTATTCGATGCCCGCGTACACGTCCTCGATGTTCTCGCGGAAGATGATGATGTTGAGTTTGCCGGGCTCTTTCATCGGCGAGGGCACGCCCTCGAAGTAGCGGACGGGCCGGATGCAGGCGTACAGGTCGAGGATTTGGCGGAGCGCGACGTTGAGCGAGCGGATCCCGCCGCCCACGGGCGTCGTAAGCGGACCTTTGATCGCCACCCGGTGCTCGCGGATGACGTCGAGCGTTTCTGACGGGAGCCAGTTGCCGCTCTGGCTGAACGCCTTTTCGCCGGCCAGCACTTCGTGCCAGACGACGCTGCGCCTGCCCCCGGACGTCGTGGAGACGGCGGCGTCGAATACCTTGGATGCCGCGCGCCAGATGTCGGGTCCGGTGCCATCGCCTTCGATGAACGGGATGATGGGATGGTCGGGAACGATCCAGCGGCCGTCTCGATAGTCGATTTTGGCGCCGACGGCCCCGCCGCGACGGCCTTCAATCTGGGATCGCATCGCCACAGTTTACAACAAAAACGTGACCTGCGGGAACGGCGCCGGGTACTATGGGTAGGGGACAGACATGCGAATTACACACTCACGCGTCATCGTAACCCTACTCACCGGACTCGCCGCTGGCTGCACGGGCACCGGTTCCGGCTTACGGGGCATCACCGGTGGCAACGGTGGTGGCGGCAATGGTGGATCGCCGGTGTTGGCGTTCTTCGTCCAGCCAAACTCCGCCAACGTCGGTCAGGTCATCAGTCCACCCGTCGAAGTCGTCGTGCGCGATTCCCTCGGCAGTACCGATAGCTCGTTCACTGCGACCGGTCAACGGGATCGCGAGCTTTTCGACTCTTTCCATTGATAAGGCAGGGACCTACACCCTGAGCGCGAGCTCGAGCGGCGCCGCGACAGTGACCAGCTCGGCGTTCTCAATCTCCACCGTCACGACTCCCTGATCCGTTAGAGCTTGTAGCCCGCCAGCGTTCCGGCCGTCGTCTGCAGAAACAGCATGCCCGCAATGTCGTCGACCGCATACACAGGCTCGCGCTGCTTGCCGAGGTCCACGCGTGAGCGCGGCTGCGCGCTGTCCTTGTCGATTTGCAGGAGCACGTTGCCGTTCCCATCGGGCGAGCGCGTCAGCATGAACACGGAGCTCGGCGTCGCGAGCGACGCCTTGAAGCGTTTCGAGGCCATGGCGCTGGCCTGGGTCGAATAGCCCGTCAGCTGTGCCCCGCCCTGCGAGTACGCGGCCGCCATTTGACTGGTGAGCCGTTTGGCCGTCGTATCGGTCGCCTGGCGCGACATCTGTGCAAACGCGTCGCCATACGACGACGCCGCGGCGCCGTACAGGATGATACACCTGCTGTTTGATCTGCCCGTCGCGACCAACGATGACCACGTTCTGCGAGGAGCTCAGCACGATGCCGGCCGTGCGCACTTCGAGCACGGTCGGGTCCTCGTCGCCCTGGAGCTTGATCTCGCCGCCGAGCGGGCGGTACGTGCCGTCCTGCCGATCGACTGCATAAAGATGGCGGTCCTTGGCCGCGAATACGTACAACGTGCGACCATCCACCGCATGCACCATGGTGGATGATTTGGTGCCTTCGATCGCGTCTTTGTACTTCGGCGCGCCACTCGACAGGTCGATGATGTTGGCTTCGCCGTTCGTCGCGGCATCGGAGCGCGAGAGGTACAGCAGTCCCGCGGGAATCAGTTCCGCATAGGTCAGCTGGCCTTTGATCTTCACGTCCTTCTCGAGTCGCAGGGTCGCGGTTGCCACGTTCAGCACGTTCACGAACGTGCGGGACTCCGCGTCGACGGCGAGCACGACCGCGTCGCCCGCGATCAGGGCGTCCTTCACCGTACCGCGCATGCGCAGCGGCTTCGCCGCGATCATCGCGCCGTCGTCAAAGCGCGCGACGTTGAGCCCGGTCTGCACCACGCCGTTGATGATGCGGACGTTGCCCGTCGCCTGATCGGGGGGCGGGCTTTCGGGAAGCATGATGATGCCCGCCGGATGCTGCACGATGTCGCGGATCCAGCCATCGATGTTGGCCGGCTTCGCCCACAGCGGTTGGCCGTCGGCCAGGCGATAGGCCATGAGGCGGTCGTCGTAGCTCACGTAGATGCGGTCGTTCTTGGCGAGCGACGGATAGAGTCGCACCTTGTGCGGCACTGCGCCCGAGCGCGCCATCGGCATGGTTGCCGTCCAGCGGATCGCGCCGGTTTTCGCATCGAGTGCGCGCAGGCCCATCAGCGTGTGCACCACGATCACGTCCGGACCCGCTTGCAGTACTTCCAGCGTCGTCGCGGCCGAGGCCATGCGCACCAGCCCCTGCATGAGGCCGCCGAGGCCGCCGCGCTTCTGCTCGGTCTGCTGGAACAGCGACTCGCTGACCCAGCGCTGGGTCCCCGTGGCGAGGTCGTAGAGGGCGACGAGCGGAGGTCCTGAGGCGCGCTGACCATGCACCAGCAGCGTCCCGGTCTGGGGCAGCACGCGCCGCGTGACGACGCGCGTCAGGCCGAGGCGGCGCGAATCGAAGAGCACCGTGCCGGTCACGGGATCGAAGATGAGTGACAAGCCGGGCTTTGCCGCTTCCATGAGCAGTGAACCTTCGATCATGTGGACGCTGTCGACGGGAAGCCCGCCCAGCTCGGGCTTCTGCCAGGCGATCTGCCCGCGCTCGATGTCCACTGCCGCCAGCGCGCCGTCAGTCGAGACGAGGAGCGCGCCGGCGGGGGTGGTCTGTTGCCAGCGAATGTCGCCGCTGAGATGGACGGT
>QHTW01000122.1:0-6703 GCA_003220955.1 Gemmatimonadota bacterium
CCGAAATAGTGGTCGGAGGTTTCGCGGCCTCGAGCCTGGATCTGCAGGAGAACCTGCTCGCCCGCTTTCCCGGAATCGTCGCGATGATCCTCGGCGTCACGGCGATCATGCTCCTCATCGCGTTCCGCTCCGTGCTCGTGCCGCTCAAGGCGGTGGTGCTCAACTGTGTTTCGGTGAGCGCCGCGTTCGGCGTCACCGTCCTCGTGTTTCAGCACGGCTATGGCGCCAGCCTGTTCGGTCTCGATGGGCCGACGGAAGCCATCTTCGTCGTGGTGCCGGTTCTGGTGTTCGCGACGGTCTTCGGGTTGTCGATGGACTACGAGGTGTTCCTGCTGACGCGCGTCAAGGAGGTCTTCGACAAGACGGGGCGGAACGATCACGCGACGATGGAAGGTCTCTCCAGCACCGCGGGAACCATCACGTTCGCCGCGCTGATCATGATCATCGTGTTCGGCAACTTCGCGTTCACGCGCGTGCTCGCGGTGCAGTTCATCGGGTTCGGGCTCGCCCTGGCGGTGTTCCTGGACGCGACCTTGATCCGCATGGTCCTGGTGCCGGCGATCATGCACATCGCGGGAAGGTGGAATTGGTGGCCGGGCGTGCGGGCGCCGCGGCGGGCGGACGTCGAAGAGGCTACCTAGAGTCCAGCAGCCGAAGCTTGTCTCCCCACACATCCCAATGCCACGCGGGCACACGGACCCCGGTATCAGGATTCTTGAGCGGTTTGTACTGGAGCCAGCGCGCGTGAAATCCCAGCTCCCGGCCCAGCGCGAGCAGTCGTTCCTTATCTGAGCTCACGAGGTGAACCATCGGCTCATTGTCGATCTTGTGGCGGTGAAGCCAAACGCCGCCGCTGAGGGCGAATCGCATCCCCTCGCGGCGGCGTTCGAACTCCCGATAGGGCGGCTCTAGGTGCAGGTGATGCGACCCTCGACCGTCGCCGGCGCGATGGGCGTCGCGTTTCCTTGAAACAAGGTGCACTGACGCGTGGTCTGCGCGTGCACCGCCTGCGCCGACCAACCGCCCGGCGTCGCCTCAGCCACGGTCAGCGTCACACCGGTCGATGCGCGGAAATTATTGAGCGCCGCCAGGCTCGTCGTATAGAAGGCGCTGTCGTAGAAAAACCCCTCTTCCGCCGTCGCCAGGTTCTTTAGGTCCGACTTCATCTGGGCGACGTACGCCTTCTGCTTCGTGTTGGCGAGCTTCGGGATCGCAATCGACGCGAGCAACCCGATGATCACCACCACGATGAGCAACTCGATCAAAGTAAAACCGCGTGCCTTCACAGCATTACCCTCCGGGCGCCAAAGGGCGTCGACCCGGCAAGCCCCGAGTCGACGCCCCTATTGTGGGCCCTCCCCCCCGTTCCTGCAAGAGGCGTGCTTAACCCTTAGCATCAATCCAATTCTTTCCGGCACCGACACTTACGACGAGCGGCACGCGTAAGCTGGCCACGCCTTCCATCTCGCGTTTTACAAGGGCTGCGGCAACTGCCCGCTCGGCTTCCGGGATTTCAAAGACGAGCTCGTCGTGCACCTGGAGCAGCATCTTGGCGCGCACATCCGCCTGGTCCAGGGCCGCGTGGATCCGGATCATGGCGATCTTGATCAGGTCGGCGGCAGAACCCTGCAGGGGCGAATTGGTTGCGGTCCGCTCGCCGAATGCGCGGATGCTGAAGTTCCTGTCCCGAAGTTCGGGGATGTAGCGGCGACGTCCGAACAATGTCTCGACGAAGCCGCGCTGGCGCGCTTCATCGATGGTCCGATCCAGCCAGGCGCGGACGCCGGCGAAGCGCTCGAAGTATTGCTTGATGAAGGCCTTGGCCTCGTCGAGCGTGATCCCCAACTGGCGCGACAACGCCAGCGCGCCCTGACCGTAAATCGTGGCGAAGTTGATCGTCTTCGCGCGGGCGCGCATCTCGCCGGTGACGCGTTCTTCGGGGACGCCAAAAATGACAGCGGCGGTCTGCCGGTGGATATCGCCGCCACGCTGGAACGCCGCCACAAACGCTGGGTCTTCCGACAAGTGCGCGAGCAGCCGCAGCTCGACCTGCGAATAATCGGCGGTGAGCAGCAGGTGACCGGGCGGTGCGACGAACGCCCGCCGGATCTCGCCGCCGCGCGGCGTGCGCACGGGAATGTTTTGAAGGTTGGGATTGGATGAGGACAGCCGTCCGGTGGCGGCCCCGGTTTGATTGAAGCTCGTGTGCACACGGCCGGTTTGCGCGTTGATGTATCCCGGCAGGGCATCCACGTACGTCGACTGCAGCTTGGACAGCTCGCGGTACTCGATCAACAGCCGTGGGACTTCGTGGCCCATCGCGGCGAGCTGCTCGAGCACCTCGACGTCCGTCGAGGCGCCGGTCTTCGTGCGTTTTTGCACGGGGAGCTTCAACCGCTCGAACAACACCGTCCGGAGCTGCGGCGTCGAGCCGATGTTGAACTCGCCTCCCGCCGCCTTGTAGATGTCCAACTCGAGGTTCTTCAGCTCCTTGTTGAACCCCCGCGACATCTCGCCCAGCAGCACGCGATCGACGAGGATCCCCGTCGCCTCCATGTCCACGAGCACGGGAATGAGCGGAATCTCGATCTCATCGAGGAGGCGCTTGAGATGGTGTGCCTCGATATCGCCCGAAAATGCCGCTTCGAGTCGCAACACCATCTCGGCCTGAGCGGCCGACACGCGCGCGGCCTCCGCGGGCGGGACCTGGGCAAACGTGCGCTCTGGTGCCCCGCCCTTCCCTTTTCCGAGGAGCTGCGCCGTGATCGGGAGCTCGACGGAGAGATGCTCGCGCGCCAGATCGTGAATGGCATGCGAGCGATTGCCGGGATCCAGGACGAAGCTCGCCACCATCGAGTCGTAGGCGACGCCCGCGAGCGACAGCCCAGCGCGCGCGAGCGCGACCCAGGCCGCCTTGATGTCGTGTCCCGCTTTGCGCACGGTGGGGTCGGCGAGCAGCGCGCGGAGCGGCGCGAGGGCCTCGCCGGCGAGCGACGGCAAGTTGCGCGGCGGCGTGGCGTCGAATTCTCCGTCGCGCGCCACATGCCCGAAGGGGAGATACCAGGAGCGGCCGGACGCGACCGCGAACGAAATTCCGACGAGGCCCGGCTCGGCCTGCAGCGCGACCAGCTGCGCATCGCGCAGCTCCTGAATCATCGGCGCCAGGGCCGCTGACTCGTCGACGATCGTCGGATCCGCCAACAGTGGCGCTCGCCCCGCCGGGGGCGGGGGCGGGCTGGCAGCCGCGCCCGGTTCTGCCGCCGCGGCGGGGCCGGGGGCGGGGGCGGCGCCGACGGATCCGAGGTCTCCGAGTTTCGGGATCAGCGTGCGGAATTCGAGCTCGGTAAAGAGCCTCGCCAGCGTGTCGGTGTCGGGCGCGCGCACGCGCAGCTGCTCGAGGTCGAGCTCGACGGGCACATCGCGCCGCAGTGTGACGAGCTGGCGCGAAAGACGCGCGTTGTCCGCCTGTTGCAGTAACGCTTCGCGCGGGCGCTTGCCGGGAATGTCCGGCGCCTTGGTCAGAATCGTGTCGAGATCGCCGTACGTTTCGAGGAGCTGCACCGCGGTCTTGTCGCCGATGCCCTTCACGCCGGGGATGTTGTCCGAGGTGTCGCCGACCAGGGCGAGGTAATCCACGACCCGCTCCGGCGGGACACCCAGGCGCTCGCTCGCATTCGACTGATCGACCCACTGCTCCTCGACTGCCGCCTGGCCGCCGCGGCCCGGATTGAGCAGGGCAATACCGGGAGCGATCAACTGATAGAAATCCTTGTCGCCCGAGACGATGACGGCCTGGAGGCCACGTGTTGCCGCCCGATCGGCCAGGGTGGCAACCACGTCGTCGGCCTCATAGCCGGTGAGCGCGATGACCGGAATATGGAAAGCGTCGAGGATTTGGCAGACGCGCTCGAGCGAGCGGTCGAAGTCCTGCTGTAGCTCCTCGCCCAGCTTCTCGCGCGTCGCCTTGTATTCGGGGTACTGCTCCTGCCGGAACGAAACGCCGCGATCGTGCACCCAGCCGATGTATTCGGGATGGTAGTTGTCGTAGAGCCGCAACAGGAAATTCGTAATGCCCCACACCGCCGACGTGTTCTCGCCGCTTTTGGTGGTGAGCGGCCGGGCAATCATCGCAAAGAACGCGCGGTAAATGAGCGCGTAGCCGTCCACCAGGAAGACGTTCGTCTTGCCGGCGGAAGTGGCGGGGATCGGCGGCGCTGGGCGCGGCGGCATGGCGGGAAAAGTAAACCCCGGGGCCATGCCCCGGGGTTCATGACAACGGTCTGGTGAAGAGGGGGGCGCGCGCTAGACGCGCACGACGTTGGTGGCGTGGAGCCCCTTGTCTCCCTGCTTCACTTCGAACTCCACCACCTGACCTTCGGCGAGGGTCTTGAAGCCATCCATCTGAATCGCCGAGAAATGCACGAACACGTCTTCGCCGCCTTCCTGCTCAATGAAGCCGTACCCCTTGGCATCATTGAACCACTTCACCTTTCCCTTGATCACGATCCGCCTCCTGCAGAGTCTTTGTTACCCCAACCCAACGTGGACGCTAGAAAAGACCCGCCGCTCCGAAAGCTGTCAAGCGGGTTTTCTACGGTCCGTACAGAGCCCGATACAACTCGCGATTCCGCAAGAGGCTGCGGACATAACCGCGCGTTTCGGGATACGGAATCAACTCGATAAAGCGATCGGGATCGCCTGCCCCGGCGCGCTCGAGCCAGCGGCGTACCGGAATTGGTCCGGCGTTGTAGGCCGCGACCGCCGCATCCACACGCCCGAAGCGCCTGAGCAGCTCGGCGAGGTGCGCCGCACCAAGATGGAGGTTGAGATCAGGCACGGTGATCCAGTCGGGATAGAACGTGACATCCAACCCGCGCGCCATGAGCGAGGCCGTGCTCGGCAGCAGCTGGGCCAGCCCACGCGCCCCGGCCGGCGAGAGCGCCTCGACATCGAAGACGCTCTCCTGCCGGACGAGTGCCGCGAGCAGCAGGGCGTCCACACCGAATTCCTGTGCCTCCGCTTCGACCGCGCTGCGATTCGGCCAGGGAAAAATCGCGCGCAGCACACGTACATCCCCCGGCGCAAGGAGCGCGGCCTGCCAACCCAGCCGGACGGCAGCCGATCCGAAGCCCCGCACGCCCAGTCCCTCGCTCCACGCGAGCAGACCCTCGAGATCAGCGGGTGGGTGAGCGAGCACGACGCGGACCTCGGCCTGCGCTTCGGTGTCGAGTCCGGCCAGGAGCAGCGTGTCGATGCGCGCCAACCCCGCGAGCACCGCCGGCGGCGGCGTGGTCGCCTGAGCCACAGGCGCGAACGCCAGGGGCGGCAGGCCCGCCTCGCGGCGCGCACGCATGCCGTAATAGCCGAGCGAATCCTCACGCGCGAGCGCGACCCAGACGGCGCGCGCCTGCGACGTATCGCCTCGAGCCTCGGCCATCTTGCCGAGCCAGAAGCGCGCCGCGGTACGTTGCGGCCCGGACGCGTCAATCTCCGATTGATACAATGCCGCGGCGCTGTCGGGTCGCCCCGTACTCTCGGCGCGGGCCGCCAACCGGAAACGCGCCAGCGAGGCGCGCGCATCACCGGGATACCGGCTGATCAACTCTCCATACCAGCGACTGGCCTGCGGCCAATCGTCACGACCGTCCTGCATGTCGCCCAGGATGTAGAGCGCGCCCGGCGCGGCTGAATCGGCCGGGTAGCGCAGCGCGAATCCCGACAGCGCGGCGACCGCGGTGGAGTCGCCGAGGCGTACGAGCACACGGGCGCGGCGGTAGGTCGCGAGCGGGCGACTCGTCGAGTCCCGGGCTGCCGCGGCATACGCGCGTACCGCGTCGCGCAGGCGACCCGAAGCCACGAGCAGCTCGCCATACAGAAGAAGCGTTGTCGCACTCGAGTCGCCAGACCGGAGCGCGTGTTCCACGTGGATCCGGGCGTCGCGCGTCGTGCTGCGCCGATTCAGCGCGCGTGCCAGGGCGACGTGCTGCTCGGGGGTGCGCGGGGGCAGCGGGCGGAGGGCCAAGCTCACACCAGCAGCGGCATCATCACTCAGCGGGTCGCGCGCCAGCAGCGCGTAGAGGAGCGTTCGCGCGCGTGTGGAATCCCCCGTTGCCAGGGCAAGGCGCGCCGCCTCCAGACCACCTCCCTTCCCTGTCGTCGCGTACGCGTCGAGCGCGCGCGTGGTATCGCCTGCGAGCAGCAGCGAGCGTGCGCGCGCCCGCGGCGCTTCCCGCGCCGCCGGCGGCGGCAGGTCGGCGAGCAGCTGGGCCGTGACAGCCGTATCGCGTGTGACCCGCGCCTGCCGTACCCGCAGCCAGGTATCGATGCTCGCGAGCGTGCCGCCCGACCGCGCGCGCGCGAATGCGGCCGCGGCGCTGTCAGCCTGGCCCGCCGCCTCGAACGCAGTGCCGGCGCGCACCGCGAGCAGCGGGACCCGCGCCGCGGGCGCTCGCGCTCGCGCCATTTGAAAATGGGTAGCGGCAGACGCGTACTGGTCGGTGCTGAACTCCGCCTGCGCCAGCACAGCGAGGGCCTCACCACCGAGATAGTCGAGCAGCCAAGGTTGGCCGACCAGCAGTTGCCTCGCGTGCTCGTAGCGGCGCGCGTGAACTTCGGCTTTGGCGCCTTCGACGATCAGGAATGCGTTGGGATTGGGGTCGCGCCGCGCGGCGGCCAGCAGGGTCTCCGCCGCGTGCCAGGGACG
>QHTW01000122.1:6713-10054 GCA_003220955.1 Gemmatimonadota bacterium
CGGGCGGGACCGCGGCCTGGCCCCAGCTCTTCGGCGCCAGCACCAGGTTCCCCGCCAGCGCCGCGATCAAGAGAGCGCCGTGAGCGTTCACTTGGCCGCTTGCCTCA
Source organism: Gemmatimonadota bacterium (assembly GCA_003220955.1). GTDB lineage: Bacteria > Gemmatimonadota > Gemmatimonadetes > Gemmatimonadales > GWC2-71-9 > 20CM-2-65-7. Next base: position 6,821 of record QHTW01000122.1, read on the forward strand.
CGCGCGCCAGGACCCGCTGATAATCGGCCCGTGACCCGGGGGTCAGACGATACTGGTTGAACCCGGTCTGATCCTGGAAGTACACGACGAGCCGCGGCGCCGCGTACGTCCAACGCAGCAGCCGCGTTCCGTTCCGATCGATGCCGCTCGAGAGGTCGGTCATCTCATCCGGTTCGCCAAGAGTGATGAAGACTTCGCCGCGCTCGGTCAGCCATCCGGGCTGGCCCTCGTCCGGGAAGCGAATGTTCGCCTGCTGCACGCGCCGAAAATAATCGTCGACCGCCTCGTTTTCCGGCGTCAGCGGTACGGGGTCCGTCGCCTTCCAGAACTCCCGCCACACATCGGGGCGACGGTCGGGCGGCGAGCGCCGCAGTGAGTCCACCCAATCCTGGCGGTCGAAGTACCGGAGCAGACTCATCATCTCATCGAAATTCGTGATGACCCAGTGGCTGGAGAAGCTCACCAAAAAACGGGTGCGCGCCGTGTCCCCCATCACCCCCGGCACCAGGATCTGCAGCTCGGCCTGACCCACGGGCAGGCTGGAGGGCACGACGACGACTGTGGCCGACGCGACGCCGGTGTCACCGCGGAGGCGCACCGAGTCGCGCCACAGCTCGTGATTGGCCGCGTCTACCACGCGCGCCAGCAGCGTCGTGGGCGGCGCGCCATAGCGCTCGACATAAAAGCGCATCGAATCGGGACCGTATGGCAACGTGGCGCGTGGGTTCGCGACCAGCTGTGGAAAGTCGCCGCGCCGTGACCGACCCTCGGCCGTGTAGACGGCGATGGGTTTCGCCGTCGCAGGCTTCGCGAAGCGTGGCGCGGTATCGGCCCGTTCGGCGCGCGCGAAGGCGGGGCCGTTGCGATCCCGCACCATCGCCATCACGTAATACGCGCCTGGCGGCACCATGACGAACTGCTGGAAGATGACGCTCTCGTCGCTGCGAACCGTCTCCTGGAAGCTGCGAACACGCACTTGCTCGTCGCTGCCGATCTGCCGCACCGCCGAGCGACTGGTGCTATCGGTCCGGAACGACGCCTCCACACGATACTCGGCGACGAACTCGGCGCCGCGACGTTGAAACGTCAGCGTCTGATTAGTGAGCGAAACCGAAAACAGCGCGAGTGTGGACTCGGGCGAGGGTCCGGCGAGGTAGCGCACGGATGCGATGAACGGCAAACCGCCGCCGCCCACGAGCGCGCCCATCGACCGGTACACGGACGACGCGTCGAACAGTCGCGGCAGTGTCGGTCCCAGCTGCGGCGCCGCAGCCGGCGTTCCCGCGCGCGGCAACGGTCCGCAGCCGCCGGACAGAACGGCGACCGCCAGCAGTCCACCCTCCGCTGCCAGTCTCACGCTCACGCGTCGCATCACTTGCAGAGCCTCAAATCAGGACGTTAGTTTCGCGCACAACCCCATGGCTCTCGAAAACCTGGCCGGCAGGGCAATCGCCGGCTACCGTCTCCTTGAGCGCGTCGGCGAAGGAGGGACGGCGGAGGTGTATCGCGCCGAACATCCCGAGCGCGGCGCGTGTGCGTTCAAGGTATTGCGCGAGCGTCTGAGGGGCGACCCCACCGTGGTCAAACGCTTCCTGCGGGAAGCGGGATATGGATCCCGCGTCGTGCATCCCGGTGTGGTCCGCACCTACGACTTCGGGGAATCCGACGGGCTCTATTATCTCGCGCTCGAGTGGGCCACCGGCGAGCCGCTTGCGGAGTTCTTACACCGCGAGGGCCCGCTGGCTCCAGCGGACGCGATCCCGCTCGTGCGGCAGCTCGCCGACGCGCTGGCCGCCGCACATGCAGCCGGCATCATTCATCGCGATCTGAAGCCCGAGAACATCATGTTCGATGCGGGCACGCACACCGTGAAGCTGCTCGATTTCGGCATCGCGCGTGACGCCGAGCTGCCGCCCGAAGAGCGGCTGACGCGCACCGGGTTCTTCGTCGGGACATTGCAATACGTCGCCCCCGAGGCGCTCTCGGGTGAGCTCGTCGACGGGCGCGCCGACATCTATAGTCTCGCGAAGATCACGTACTACATGCTGACCGGACGTCATCCGCACGATGGTCGCAGCCCGCGCGAGCTGTTCCAACAGCTCCTGAGCGGGAAGCCGACGCCACTCGCGGAGGCCAGCGATCGGAAATTCCCACCCGCCCTCGAGGCGGCCGTCATGAAAGGCCTGGCCCGGCAGCCGGGCGATCGCCAGCCGACGGTGACGGCGTTCGCTGACGACCTGGAAGCGGCGCTCGCGGGAACGAAAGGCGGCGCCAAGCCGCGCGGCCTGCTCGGGGCCTTGAAAAACATCGTCGGCAAGCGCAACAGTGAATAGTAGTAGCGATTACTACTACCTACGCAATATGCTCAAGGACATTCTCCTCGCTCGCTCCGTCCAGCGCGGCGATTTCGTCCTCGCCTCGGGCCGCCGCTCCTCCTTCTATATCGACGCCCGCCTCACCACAATGTCCGGTGAGGGCCTGGCCGTCGTGGGCGGGCTGGGTCTCGATCGCCTCGCGGCTCGCGGCTGGAGTCCGCGGGCCGTGGGTGGTTTGACGCTTGGCGCCGACCCGATCGCGTATGCCCTCGCGCTGACCGCCCGGCGCCGCGGCCAGCTGCTCGACGCATTTACCGTGCGGAAGCAACCGAAAGACCACGGCACGGGACAGCGCATCGAGGGCTGCTTTGCGTCCGGCTACCCCGTCGTCATCGTCGAAGATGTGCTCACCACCGGGCGCTCGGCTCACGAGGCGATCAGTGCCGTGCAGAGCGAGGGGGGCCACGTGCTCGGTGTGTTGGCGGTCGTGGATCGTGAGGAAGGGGGCCGGGAGGCGATCGAGCGCGCGGGATATCTCGTCGAGCCATTTCTCAGCGCGTCGGATCTTGGGTTGGGACTTCCCAAGTGATTGACCCCGCCCGCCGCCTGTCGTTCGCCGCCCGTGCGCGCGGCTGGCACGACGATGCGACCGCGCTCGAACAGCGCTTCAAGGACCTCGAGACCTTCGAGCGCAGTCACCGCCGCCGCTGGGCCATCGCCGCGGCGCTGTTCGTCCTCGGCGTCCTCGGCAAGTTGGGCGGGGTGACCGACACGCGCCTCGGCACGATCGTGCTGGTCGCCGGCGGCGCGGCCGTGATCAACGCGATCGTCGGATTGATCAACGAGCGCGGCTGGTATCGCTGGTGGTTCATCTATATGCTGCCGCTCCTCGACGTCCTGCTCGTCAATGTGCTCGTCG
>QHTW01000123.1:0-3558 GCA_003220955.1 Gemmatimonadota bacterium
CCGCGCCGACCGTGCTCGTGTACTTCACCGAGTCGGCGAAAAACGCCTCTTCGGCCGTCACGAGATTACGAAGGTCGGACTTCATCGACGCGAGATACGCCTTCTCCTTCGTGTTTGCGAACTTCGGAATCGCGATCGCGGCCAAAATGCCGATAATCACGACTACGATCAGAAGCTCGATCAGCGTAAAACCCTTGCGGTTCATCGGTACAGCCCTCCCCCTCCGGATTTGTCCACCATTGAGAACGTCCATACGCCGGACCTCTGAAATGCATTTCTCATGCCTTTGTATGAGCCGTTGAAGCCAAGCGAAAATGCTGCAGGCGCTTAGCATGCACATGGCAATCGCGCCGACTCGTTCGAACGACTGAGCAATTGTGGTGTTCTGCAATTCCGGTGGTGTAAAGCAGAGCCGCAGTTGTTAAGCGTTGCGGTTGCGTTTTGAACCATGCGTGCAACGGGTCTGCAGGAACCGCATGACAAAAAAAGAGCGGCGGGATGTTGTCCCGCCGCTCTCCCAATGTCTCAGTCCGGAAACCTTACTGACACTTCGGCTCGCCCTCTTTGTTGGCCGGGGCCAGTGCCGTCGACCCGACGTAAATCGCGCAGGTCTTCGTCGTCGTGGTGTGGGAGACCCTCGCGGTCCACCCGTCGGCCGTCACGGTAATCGTGGGGCCAACCACGCCGCTGGTCGTCGCATACAGCACACCACCCGCGCCGACCGTGCTCGTGTACTTCACCGAGTCGGCGAAAAACGCCTCTTCGGCCGTCACGAGATTACGAAGGTCGGACTTCATCGACGCGAGATACGCCTTCTCCTTCGTGTTTGCGAACTTCGGAATCGCGATCGCGGCCAAAATGCCGATGATCACGACCACGATCAGAAGCTCGATCAGGGTAAAGCCCTTGCGGTTCATTCTTCCCCCCCCCAAAATGTCCACCATTGAGACCAGCTATTATTCCCGCCCCATTGAGAGGCATTTCCCATGCCTTTCTTTGAGCCACCCATTGCAAGGTGAATCGTTGCAATCACTTAGCTCGCATGTGAAACATCCGATCGTATCGTTCGAAGACTGACGAGCTGTGGTTTTTTGCAACGCTAACCGTGTAAAGCATCAACGGGAGTGGTTAGTCGTTGCGATGCGTTTTGCACCACTCGCGGACCGTCGCCAGGAATGCCGTGACGAGCGGCGAAGTTTGGTCGAATCGCCAGATCATTCCCAGCTCGAGCGTCGCCGCTGACTCCCGTAAGGGGACCAGCGCGACTTCAGGATGCACTATCGGCTTCAGCGTCGCCGGTACGAGCGACACACCGTAGCCGGCGCCAACGACGTAGAGCAGGGTGTGGATGTGTTCCATGGCCTCGAGCACGCGCGGCGAAAACCCGGAGCCATGACAGATCCCTAAAATCCGCTCGTAGAAGCCCGATCCGCGTCGCTGCCCGAACAGCACGAAGGGATCGCCGGAGAGCTGCTTCAAGGAAATGATGCCGGCCGATGCCAGCGGATGCGATCTCGGCAACGCCGCAAGCAACGGCAGCTCCAGCACCGTCTCGCGTTTGAGGAGCGCTGATTCGAAGTAGGGCACGACGAGCCCGACGTCCGCTTGGCGTTGCTCGACCGTGACGACGGCATCCACCACGGGTGACTCCACCAAATGGACGTCGACCAGTGGCGACCGGCGGCGGTAGAGCTCCAGCATGCCGAGCAATCCAGCGTATGCCGAGGTCGGTCCGCAGACCACCGTGAGTCGACCACTTCGGCCGGCGGCCGCAGCTTGCACCGCCTGGACCGCGTCGGCCGCGGTCGTAAGCAGTCGTCTTGCTTCTTCCAGAAAGATGCGGCCCGAATGCGTCAACTCGACGTGACGATTACTGCGCTTCAACAGCGAGACGCCCAATTCCTTCTCGAGCATCCGGACCTGTTGGCTCAGGGTTGGTTGGGCAACGTGAACGCGCCGCGCCGCCCGCGTAAAGTGAAGCTCCTCGGCGACAGCGACGAAATAGCGCAGCTGACGGAAGTCCATTAGGCTCATAGCATAGCGCACGAGCGCCAAAAAAAAGAGCGGCGGGGTTCCCCCGCCGCTCTGATGCCTCAGGCTCGAAGCCTTATTGGCACTTCGGCTCGCCTTCTTTGTTAGCAGGCGCGATCGCCGTCGACCCGACGTAAATCGCGCAGGTCTTCGTCGTCGTGGTGTGGGAGACCGTCGCGGTCCACCCGTCGGCCGTCACGGTAATCGTGGGGCCAACCACGCCGCTGGTCGTCGCATACAGCACACCACCCGCGCCGACCGTGCTCGTGTACTTCACCGAGTCGGCGAAAAACGCCTCTTCAGCCGTCACGAGGTTACGAAGGTCCGACTTCATCGAGGCGAGATACGCCTTCTCCTTCGTGTTTGCGAACTTCGGAATCGCGATCGCAGCCAAAATGCCGATGATCACGACCACGATCAGAAGCTCGATCAGTGTAAAACCCTTGCGATTCATCTGGACTAACCTCCCCTGTGAGGATCTACGACATAGGCGACACGATTATGCCAAGTTTCATATCGGCACGAAGTGTGCCTCCAAAGGAGTAGCCGATCTAACTCTCAGCGTTGCAATAAATTCCCGGTCGCGGTGGGGTTTTGCCAACGTTCCAAAAGGGCTCATAAACTCAGGCGTTTTGCGAGTCGGCTGGCCAGACGCAAGAAACTCATAGCTTATTGCTGGAACTGCATATACCAGTTCCGCTCCCCCGCGAACCGTCGGCCCGCCGAGTCGGCAAGCGCGGTGGCCTGGGCGCGATGACCACGCGCGAGCTCGAGCACGAACTGCGTGCGCAACGACATGCGGTCACCAGTGTGCGAATGTTTGCCGCGCGCGACGAGCGGCACGGCAGCCGCGGTGTCCCCGATGCCGAGCAGAAAAATCGCGTACCCGCCGTAGAGATACGGATCGCTCGGAAACAGCGAATCGGCGATCCGATATTCGCGGCGCGCCCCCGCGGTATCACCGATCGCGGCGAGGACCGCAGCAGCCGAGCCATGGCCCCGATACGACTCCGGATGATCGCGGAGCAGCGTGAGCAGCTGGGAACGATTGTCGCGCCAGGCGGGCAGGCGCACGAACGACCGGGCGCCGCACGCGACGACGAGGAGAGCACCAGCGACAACAGCGGGCCGGAGACCGCGTGATGTGGCGAGCCACGCCACAACCCAGCCCGCGATCGCAGCGGGCAACGCAACCGCCAAGTACAGCGTCCGCTCGGCGAGAACGATACCGGAGGCAAAGAAGATGTTGGCAGTCGGGAGATAGGAAAGCGCGGCGAGTCCGGCTGCGAACGAAATCGCCGGCGCGCGCCGGCGGCACGTCACCACGAGCGCTGGAACGCCAACCACGACGCAGAATCCAACCAGCGCAGCGAGCGAGATCCCCGAACGCGCAGGCAGTACCTGCGGGCTATAGTCGCTCGACAACGACGCCGGCCAGAAGAGCAGCGCGGAGGCGCGCAGCACAGCCGGCAACGCCATCGCGAGCCGTCCCCACACTCCCGTCCCAAAGAAAACCGCGGCAGAATC
>QHTW01000123.1:3627-14224 GCA_003220955.1 Gemmatimonadota bacterium
CTCTCGGGTAGGGGTGGTCGTCGGAGGCGTGCAGCCACTTATCAAGCAGTATGACGACACCTGTGATGACACCGTGCTCTTTGCTGAACATCGCGAGCGCTCCACACAGGACCGCAAGCGCCCAGCGACCGCGCCGCGCCGCGAGCACCGCTCCAAGAATTCCTACCGCCACGAGCAGCTCGGCACGACCGACCAGGCTCGCGACCGCCTCGACATGCAGCGGATGCCAGGCGAAGACCAACCCGGCTCCGACGGCCGGAAGGGGTGGCAGCCAGCGCGCGACAACCAGGACGAACAGCACCGCGGCGAGACCGTGCCACAGCGCGTTCATGATGTGGAACCAGCCAGGCCGCCCGCCGGAGATCGTCCAATCGAGCGCGTAAGAAAGAATCGTGACGGGACGGTACAGACCGGCGCCCGACTCGCGCGGCCAATAGGGCTCATCGAACGCCGTGAGCGCGGCGCCGACCGAATGCGCGGCGGGGTTCGCCACGATCACGCCGCGGTCGTCCTGGACGAAACCGTAGCGGGCGGTCGGCAGGTACAGGGCGACCGCGGCGACGAAGACGACCAGCAGCTCGCGTTTCACGGCATGCGCGCGAGCAGGGAGTCCGCTACCGCCGAATCACCGCGCGAGCGCGCCGCAAACGCTTGCGTCCGGTAGGAACCCAAGCAGCGATAGCACAGCTGCTCGGCGTGGGCGAGCATGGAATCGGCCAGGCGCGAGTTACCCAGTGTGAGTGCCGCATCAGCGCCCGCGATAAATAGGGCGGGATCGCGGTCATAGATGCGAGCGGCGTGTCGCAACGCGGTCAAGGCGCGGTCTGGTTGACGATGACTCTGGTAGATCGCGGCCATGCGCGCGGGCCCACGGTAGGAATTCGGCGAATCGTTCAGGATGCTGTTCGTCACGGCAAAGTCATCACGCCACACCGGTGCGCGCAACGCGGAGCGAATGCCGCAAGCAAGCACGACCGCTGCCAGGGCGGCGCGAAATCGTCGCGGAGGCAGGCGCGCAAGCGCCGCACCCGCCGCGAGCGCCAGGCCGACGGACGGCAGATACAGCGTCCGCTCGGCGAGCAGGACGCCCGTCGAAAACACGAGGTTGGAGACGGGGAGAAACGCGATTGCGATCCATCCCAAACCGTATGCTTCCACCCGCCGTTGACGCCGCCAAGCCATCACCAGCAACCAGGCCCACAGGCCGAGACACGCCAAACCGAGCAGGAGTCTGCCGTCGAGCAGCGACTGCACCGCGGTGCGCTCGGCGGGGGAGTAGTCCACGCGCAGCTTGAGCGGGATGACGAGCAAGCGAAACACGTCGCTCAGCGCAGCCAACGCCGTAAGCCGCCCCGCGAACGCACTCTCGCCCAGAAAGACAGGCGCGGTCGCGTGCAGCCGCGCGTACGGATGCAGCGCGAGCGCGCGCAACGCGAGATAGGCGCCGGCGATGACGAGCCAGCTCACACCGAATGCGGCCATCTGGCGCCGCGCCGGCCGGGGCGCCGGGGCGGTCATCCAGGCCCATGCGATCAGCGCGGGGGCCACGATTGCGTTCTCCTTGCTGAGCAATCCCAGAACGAGCGCCGCGCCGCTCGCCCACACGTTATGCTGCACGACGGCCGCGTAGACTGCCAGACAAACGCCGACCGCTGCCATCAACTCGCCGAGCCCGACGACGTTGGCGACCGCTTCGACATGGACCGGATGCACCGCGAAGAGGAGCCCCGCGGCGAGCGCGGCAGTGGTATCGACCCAACGCCGCGCCAGCGCCGCCACGATGACGGCCGCGCCGGCGTGCCACACCAGGTTCGCGGCATGAAACAACGCGGGAGACCCTCGCCCAATGACCCAGTCCAAGGCAAATGTGGCCAGCGGGAGCGGACGGTACATCTGACCGCCCAGATCCGGCGGCCAGTATGGCGCGGCAAACGCGCGCCACATGCCCTGCACCGACTGCACGAGTGGATTCCAGACGACGATGTAGAGATCGTCCATCGCGAACCCGTTCCACAGCGCCGGTGCGTACGGCACGAGCGCGCACGCTACGATGGCGAGGTAGAGCCGGCGGTCCTTACTGTCCACGGTTGACGGCAAAGAGCCAGCGCCCATCGGACCAGCGATAGATGGCCGTGAACCACGCCGGATAGGCGCCGAGCAGGCTCCGGAGCTCGATGGCGGACGGCGACGTCGCGCTGGCCAGCATGACATGCGTGACGCCCATGCGCTCGAGGTAGGCGCGATGCTCCGCAGGGGTCGGTCGGATCAGATCGCGCCCGCGATAGCTCTCGAGATAGAGCGGGACCGCGCGACGCCGGGTATAGAGCCACACCAGCGCCTCGTCGTCGGTCGCCAGGACGGCAGAGTCCGGGAGGTTCTGAACAACGGGCAGCAGCTCGGCGAAGTTGGCCGAAATCGCGCGCGCCTGGGTGTCCCACCACCGGCCTCTAAACCCTTGAAACTCGTAGCGGATGTAACCACCGGCGACAAGCGCGGCCAGCAGCCCGACCGGCGCGCGGACGCGCGGCCAGCGTCGCCACAGCTCCACGGCTCCCGCCGTCCACGTCAGCGCGAGCCAGGGGAGGACCACCCACATGAACCGATCCGGTGGGTAGGGCCAGACGGCGAGGATGAGACCATAGAAGACGAGGGACCACCCGATCGTCGAGCGACGCGACAGCAGCACGAGGCCGTACAGCCCGGTGCCGAGCGCCAAAGTCGCGAGCAGGACATACACCCAGCGGACGCTGATCCAGCCGAACGCGAGCACCTCGAGCGGTCGCGAGAGGTCGCGAACATTCCCGGCGACTGCGGAGAAGCCCGCCTCCGTGAGTGGCGCGCCGTAGGTGCCATACACGAGCGCGAGCGCGGGATCTATCTGGCTGGCATGCGTCGCAACCCAGACGCCCCAGCCCAGCGCCGCGACAACCGGGGGAACCAACAGGGCGGCGCCCCATGCGCGAACGGATGCGCGCCGCGCGAGCAGAAAACTGACGGCGCCCGCGATCACGGCAATGCCGATGGATCGCGTGAGCAGCGCCAGAGCGGCGACGATTCCTGCGATCCAAGGGGCGCGCGCAACGGACACCGAGTCAACCCTGATAATCACGATGGCCAGCAACAGCCCGAACAAAGGCTCGGCAAAGAGCACCGTTTGCGTGGCGAGGACGGGGATCGCAATCGCGGCGGCCGTCACGACCGCGGCAGCAACCCACCGGGGCAGCCCCGGTCCCAGCATCTCGGAGCGCAGCGCATGCCACGCGATCAGCCCCGCGGCCGCCGCGGCGAGCAGGGCATTCAGGATCTTCGCGGCCAAGGCGGCGGTGGCAACCGGCAGCAGGCCGAACACGGGCGCGAGGACCACGGGATAAAAGGGCGGGAAATGCACGCCGCTTGGCATTCCGGGAAGATTGGGATGCACGTAGCCGTGGCCGGTCGCGAGCGCGGTCGCGAGGCCGGCGTACAACCCATCGTCGTAAAAGACACCGATGAGCGCTCGATTCAGCGCCAGCAGCCCGACGGCCAGCGTCGCCGCGGCCACGGCGAGCCCCGCCCTTACTTCGTAGGCGGGACGAATAGGTTGTAGCGCACGATGTGGAACAGCGCCGCGAGTCCGTCACGCCACGTGATCTTCTTGCCTTCCGCGTACGTCCGGCCGCTGTAGGAGATCGGGATCTCCCAGATGCGCGCGTGGGCCTGGGCGAGTCGCGCCGTGATCTCGACCTCGAACCCAAAGCGGTTGGACGACAATGGAAGCTTCTTCATCAAATCGGAGCGCACGAGCTTATAGCAGGTTTCGAGGTCCGTCAGGTTCAGGTTGGTAAACATGTTGGAGAGCAGCGTCAGGACGCGGTTGCCGACGAAATGCCAGAAGTACAGAACGCGGTGCGGCCCGCCCTGGAAGCGCGACCCGTAGACGGCGTCCGGCAGCAGGTTGGGGAGGTCGGCCGGATCATACTCGAGGTCCGCATCCTGGACGACGATCGCGTCGCCGGTGGCGACGGCGATGCCGGCGCGGATCGCGGCGCCTTTGCCGCGGTTCTGCTCGTGATGAATCACCCGATCGACGAGCCCCGTTTCGGCCAGCCCATCGAGGATTTGGCGGGTCCCGTCGGTCGAGGCGTCGTTGACGGCGATGATCTCCAGCCGCAGCGGGACCTGACGGATGCGGCGCAGCGCGAACTCGACGGTTGCGACTTCGTTGTATGCCGGCACGATCACCGACAGCAACATGTTGGGAGAACGGCGCTCTTCCCGCATTAGGCGGCTTCACCGATCGCGATCAGCGATTGTCCAACGCGCCACGGCAGGAAGCGCTCCAACCGGAACAGCGGCACGAGCGCGTCGTACAGCTTGAGCGAGCCGGCGGGAATCGTCTCGCGCCGCAGGACCCGGCCCGCCCACCACCAGCCTGGAATCCCGGCGATGTTGAAGTACTCGATATGCGGGACGCGGAATCCGGTCGCGCGCAGCAGCTCGAGCAGACCGGTGCGGGTATAACGGCGGTGATGGCCGAGTGCCCGGTCCATGGTGCCGAACAACGCTGGCAGCGCCGGGACGAGCAGCACGAGGCGCCCGGACGGCGCCAGCAGGGCGCGAATCGCCGCCAGCGAGCCGCTGTGGTCAGCGACGTGCTCCAGCACGTTGAGGCAGATGACCGTGTCGAACCGCTCCCCGGCGACCAGGTTGTGCTCGTTCGGCAGATAAAGGCGCGCCACCGCGATGTTGGGACGATCCGCGAACCGCGCGCGCAGCCGGCTCAGGTACTCCTCGCGCGTATCGGTCAGCACGACGCGTTCGCGCTCGACAAGGAACGCCGAGAGATTGCCGATCCCGGAACCGATCTCGAGGACCCGTCGGCCGATCCAGCGGCGCAGGCGATCGAACATCCAGCGGTTGTAGCGGGTGGCGCCGGAGAGCTGCTCCAGCGTTTCCGCGCCAACCCGGTCACTCGGCTCGCGGCGGGGGCTCGGAATCGGACTTCTTCTCGCTGCCGTCGTAGCGACTCAGCTTGCGATACAGCGTCGACGGGTCGATCCCGAGAACCTCCGCGGCGCGGGTCTTGTTGCCCCCTTCGCTCTGCAGGACCCACGTGATGTACGCCTGCTCGATCACGTCGAGCGACGGATTCTGGTGCGGGCGCTCGGCGACGAGCGGCTCCGCCTTGCGCTCGCTGATCCGGTCCGGAATCGCCGAGCGCGGGATGAGGTCGCCCTTCGTTAGCGTGACGGCGCGCTCCAGCGCGTTCTCGAGCTCGCGCACGTTGCCGGGCCAGTCGTAGGACATGATCACCTCTTCCGCCTCCGGCGCGAGCGCCTTCGGCGCCTCACCGCGCTCGCCGGCGATGTGTGCGAGGAACTCCTTCACAAAGATGGGAATGTCCTCGCGGCGATCGCGCAGCGGGGGAAGGTGGATGTTGATGACATTCAACCGGTAGTAGAGGTCGGTGCGGAAGCGCCCGCGCTTGATTTCTTCCTCCAGGTCGCGATTGGTCGCGGCCACGACCCGCACATCCACCGGTATCGCCTCCGTGCCGCCCACGGGTATGGCTTCACGTTCCTGGAGCACGCGCAGCAGCTTGACCTGCGTGGCGGGCGACATTTCGCCGATTTCGTCGAGGAAGAACGTGCCGCCGCGCGCCGCGGCGAACAGCCCCTGCTTGTCGCGCACCGCGCCGGTGAACGACCCCTTCACGTGCCCGAACAGCTCCGACTCGAGCAGGCTTTCCGGGAGGGCGCCGCAGTTGAGTGAGAGGAACAGCCCTTCGGCCCGCGCCGAGAGCTCGTGGAGGTAGCGGGCGATGACTTCTTTGCCTGTCCCCGACTCCCCCTGAATGAGCACGGTGCTCTCGGTCGGCGCGACCTGCTCGGCCAGGCGCAGCACGTCCGTGAACAGCCGGGACTTGCCGAGCGGTTTGACCTTGCCCGACTGTTCGCGGCGGCGGATCTCCTGCTTGAGCTGCTTGTTCTCCGCTCGCAGGCGCCGATGCTCGGCGGCACGGCGGCAGATCGCCACCATGTCGTCGTTCGAGAATGGCTTCTGGATATAGTAGAAAGCGCCTTCGTTCACGGCCTGAATCGCGGTCTGGAGCGATGCCTGCGCGGTCATCAGGATGACCGGGGTCTCGGGGTCCTGCCCGCGCACGGCCGACAGGATCTCGATTCCCGTGACGCCCGGCATCTTGACGTCGGTCAGGACGATGTCGGGGGCCGAGTTCTTGAGCTGCTCGAGACCCGCCTTCCCGCCCTGCGCGATAGTGACATCGAAGCCCTCGTTCTTGAGCAGGATGCGAAGGGTTTCGAGGATGCCCTGCTCGTCGTCGATGACGAGGATAGACGGAGCGATCGCGGCCATTACGCGGCTTCCTCCTTCCGACGAGCAGCCGGGAAGTAGATGGTGAACGTCGTTCCTCCACCGGCTTTCGTATCCACCAGCACGAGGCCACGGTGCGCTTCGACCGCGCGCTGCACGATGGCGAGTCCGAGCCCTGTACCGCCGACCCGCCCGGTAGCGAAGGGCTCGAACAGGCGCTCTTGCAAATCCGCCGGGATGCCGGGGCCATTATCGCTCACGCGCAACGCCACCGGGTTATCGATGCCCGCCCCTCCGGGCAGCTCATTTGCCGCCGCCCGTCCGGTACGCACCTTGACCGCGGCGCTGGAGCCGGCCGCCTGGACGGCGTTGAGGACGAGGTTCGAGACCACGCGATGCAGCAGATCCTCGTCGCCTTCCATCGGCGTCGGTCCACCCTCGAGGGTGATCTTCACTCCGGCCGCGCAATCGGGGTGCTGGCGAACCAGACGGATCGCCGCTTGGGCGACCTGATGCAGATCCATCGGCCGGCATTCCGTCACGCGCACGCGCGAGAAGTCGAGGAACTCCGAGAGCAGGCGCGACAGGCGGTCGCTCTCCCGCACGATCAGATTGGCGAGGAACTTTTCGTCCGGATTGGCACGCGACGAGCGACCCAGCTGCTCCACGGAGCTCCGAATGGACGCCAGCGGATTCTTGATCTCGTGCGCAAGGCTTGAGGAGAGCTCGGCAACCGCCTCGAGCCGCTCGGCGCGCAGGTGCAGCTCCTCGAGGCGCTTGGAGTCGGAGATATCCGTGAAGATCGCCGAGACGCGAGGCCGCGCGCCGACCGGCCCGTCGAGGGTCGTGGTCGTGACGCCGATGGGAAAGCTGCGATCGGGCCGATGGACCGTCGCTTCGACCCGCATCAAGCGCACGCCGCGCCGCGCGGTCGATGTGACGGCCGCCCAGAATTCCGGCGCTGACCGGGCGAACTCGGGCATGACGGCGCGGCCCAGCCATTCGCGCGCCTTGAACCCGAGGATGTCTTCGGACGCGGGATTCGCGTAGAGCAGCCGCCCGTCGGCGTCCACCGTGATCACGCCCGTCCGGATGTTGCGCAGCACGTCATCGGCTTCCAGCTGGACCTGGCGCACCTCCGCGGCGAGGGCTTCGCGCTCGGCGCCCATGACGTTCACGCGGCTGGCCACGTACGCCATCACCGCGGCCACGAGGCCAAACACGACCAGCTGGATCCAGACGGTGGCAGCGACCGCCGCCCCGTGACCCCAGAAGACGTCCGCGAAGTAGACGAGGCCGGCAAACAGCGTGACCAGTCCGGCGTTGGCCGGCGGCATGAGCAACGCCGTGACCGCGACCAGGATGACGTACAGGCTCGCGAAGTCGCTCTCGGCACCACCGGTCATGTGGACGACGGCCGTGATCAGGACGACGTCGAAGAGCGCCTGGAGATACAGGAACGTCGGACCGGGGATCCTCTGCCGGAAATGCGTATGCCAGTAGGAGGCGACCGTCACGGCGGCGGCCGTGACGAGCATCAGCGACGTAGCCAGGATATCGAGCGGGGCCGCCACGCGGACCTTCAGTGCGGTCGTCACATAGATGGCGATCGCCAGGCACATCCGCCCCACGTAGACGAGGCGGAGGAGCTCGCGCGTGGTTGGGATGACCGACGATTTGACGCCTAGCCAACGCATGGGGGGGCATTATTGGCGGCGGTGTGGCGAAATGCAATAGTTGGGCTCACAACAAGGGCGGTTAGCGGTTGGACGGTTAGCCGGTTGGAAAGAGAAAACGGCCCGGGTTACCGAGCCGTCTTCCAACCGCCTAACCGTCTAACCGTCTAACGCCTATTGCACCGCGTTCACCATATCGAAGATCGGCAGGTACATCGCCACGACCATACCTCCGACGATGACACCCAGCACCACGATCATGATCGGCTCGAGCAACGAGAGGAGCGCGCTGACGGCGGCGTCGACTTCGTCGTCGTAGAAGTCCGCGATTTTGGTGAGCATCTCGTCCAGACCGCCCGTCTGTTCACCCACGGCGATCATCGAAATCACCATCGGTGGGAAGACCTTCGACTTTTGTAGCGGCGCGGCGATCGTTTCACCGCCCGCGATCGAGGCGCGCGATTCCATCACGGCGTTGTGGATGACCATGTTGCCGGCGGTCCGAGCGGTGATTTCGAGGCCGTCGAGAATCGACACACCCGACGAGATCAGCGTGCCGAGGGTCCGCGTAAAGCGCGACACCGCGGACTTGCGCAACAGGTCGCCGAGCACGGGGAGGCTGAGCAGCAGCTTGTCGATCTGGAGCTTCCCGGCCGTCGTCTTGTAGTAGCGATTCACGCCCACGACAGCGAAGATGCCGGCGCCGATGATCGCCCACCAGAAGTTCTTGAGGACGTTGCTCGCGCCGATCACGATGCGGGTCGGCAGCGGCAGCGCGAGGTTCACCGACGCGAACATGTTCTGGAACGTCGGGATCACGAAGATGAGCAGTACGGCGACGGCGATCGCCGCGACCGAGAAGATCACGGCGGGGTAGATCATCGCGCCTTTCACCTTGCGGATGATGGAGTCATTCTTCTCCAGGAACGTCGCGAGGCGCAGCAGGATGGTGTCGAGAATACCGCCCGCCTCACCGGCCGCTACCATGTTCACGTACAGATCGCTGAACGCCTTGGGGTGCTTGCGGAGCGCATCGGCGAGCGTGTGGCCGCTTTCGACATCGTACACGACCGCGCGGGTGATATCGGCCAGCACCTTGTTCTCGGTCTGCTGCGACAGGATGTCCAGCGCCTGTACCAGCGGCAGGCCGGAGTTGATCATGGTGGAGAACTGGCGCGTGAAGATTACGACGTCGCGCGTCTTCACGCCCGCCTTGAAGAACGCCGCGAGGTTGACGCCACCGCCCTTGGCCTCGCGGACCTGCACGACGACCATGCGGTTCTTGCGCAGATGGGAGATGACGTCGTCGCGCGACGCGAGATCGATCTTGTCGCGAACGAGATCGCCCTTCAGGTTGCGCGCGGTGTATTCGAAGACCGGCATGATCTATCCCTCCGCGCCGCGCCTCACGGGCGCACGGCGACCTTGGGTGGAGCGCCCTTCGGCAGCCCGGCCGTGACCGGCGGACCGTCCTTCTCGTCCGGGGGCGTTTCGCCGATGGATCGCAGGAAATCGTTGGGCTTGGACGTCACCCGCAGGCACTCGTCCTTGGTGACCTCGCGCGCCATGTACAGCTGATAGAGCGCGTCGTTCAGCGTCTGCATTCCATACTTCTTTCCGGCCTGCATCGACGACTCGATCTGGTGGACCTTGTCGTCGCGGATCAGGGCGCGAATGGCGGGCGTGCAGATCATGATTTCGGCGGCCATGACGCGGCCGCGACCCTTGGCCCGCTGCAGCAGCGTCTGCGTCAGCACCCCCTCGAGCACGAACGCGAGCTGCGCCCGGACCTGGGACTGCTGGTGCGACGGAAACACGTCGATGATACGGTTGATCGACTCGGCGGCGGAGTTGGTGTGGAGCGTCGCGAAGGCCAGGTGGCCGGTTTCCGCGATGGTCAGCGCTGCCTGGATCGTGTCCAGGTCGCGCATTTCGCCGATGAGCACGACGTCGGGGTCCTGCCGGAGCGCGTATTTGAGCGCGGCCTGGAAGCTGTTGGTATCCGTCCCCACTTCGCGCTGGTTGACGATGCACGCCTGGTGGCGGTGGATGAACTCGATCGGGTCCTCCACCGTGATGATGTGGCCTTTCAGCTCCTTGTTGATCTTGTCGATCATCGCGGCGAGGGTGGTGCTCTTGCCCGAGCCGGTGGGACCCGTGACGAGCACGAGGCCGCGCGGCCGGTCCGCCAGCTGCGCCACGACCCCGGGAAGGCCGAGCTCCTGGAACGTCTTCACGCTGAACGGGATCTGCCGGATCACCACGGAGACGCAGCCGCGCTGCTTGAAGACGTTGCCGCGGAAGCGCGCCAGATTCTGGATGCCGAAGGAGAAGTCGAGCTCGCTCTCCGTTTCGAAGCGCTTTTTCTGGTTCTCGGTCAGCACGGAGTAAGCGAGCGACAGCGTGTCCTTGGGCGTCATGACTTCTTCGCTCGAGGAGTTCACGATGTCGCCGTCCACCCGCATCTTCGGCCGCTCGCCCGCCACCAGGTGGAGGTCGGAAGCGTCCCTCTCGATCATCTCCTCGAGGAGCGCGCGGAGGTTGATTGGCATTGCTTCCTCTCCTTATCCCGCAGCGGTTTCTTTGACGACTTCTTCGAGCGTCGTGAT
>QHTW01000302.1:0-1581 GCA_003220955.1 Gemmatimonadota bacterium
TTGCGTGGCACCGTGACGAACGTGCCCGGCACGTCGAGGATGATGTTCTCTTTGGCAAACTGGGTCACCCGATACCATGCGCCCCGCCGGATGGGGTAGTCCCCATCGAGCTTGATGCGCGCCCAGTAAACCCCGAGAGAGCGCTCCTGGTTGGCCGTATTCCCTCCCGACTGCGACCCGCGGTAAAGAGTCGAGCCGGGGAAGACGGGTCACACCACGCCAGACGAGCGACCACCACGCCTGTGATCGCGCTCACTCGGGGTCAGGGCGGCGTCCACGGGATCCCCCGCCGGGTTCGACTCTGATCCCGAACTGGCTGGCGATCACGACCTGTCCGCGGAACGGAGCGAGGGCTTCGCCGCTGCATGATTCCTCCGTACGATTCTACACCTTGATATTCACGCTAATCCTCTCCCTCCATGCCGCGCAGGGTGCCTTGTGTTCCCCGCCGGGCCCCGGGGAGCTGCGCCCCAGCCGGGATCTCTACTGTATCGACTTGACCGCCACCGAGCGCGGCGGCGCTGCCTCAGGGGTCGTGGCCCTGGAATACATCCCGGGCCCGTTCACCGTGCCCATCACGGTCGATGGCCACTATCGCTACGCGCCAGGCATCACGCTGCGCGGGCTACCCCGCCCGCCCACCGGCACACGCTTCGTAGCCTGGGCAGCGACGCCGAACCTCGATGTCATCCAGCGCCTCGGGGTCGTCACAAATGGCGTTAATGAGGTCGGCGAGATCGCCCTCGATCGCTTCCTCGTGCTCATCAGCGCCGAAGCTGGCCTCGTGTCTACGGAGCCACGCGGCCCGGTCCTGCTCCGCGGCGAATCGCCCAGTAACCGGATGCGACCCCCTGACCTGTACCAGCTCTCCCTCGGCGCGGTGATGCCGCCGGCCGAGTCGTCCGGCTGGCACGGCGTTCCGATGACGCCGAACATCCCGATGCTGCCATCGGAGATGGCCCTGACGCCCGCGACCGCCCCCTGGCTGCCGCGAACCGATGGCGCGATCGGCGAAGCACGGCCACCCAAACCCCGGACGCTCCGTGACGGTGACACGCTCGAGCTCGTGGCGGAACCCGTACATCGGACCATCGCCGGCCACCACCTCGTGATGTACGGCTTCAACGGAGCGCAGCCCGGACCGCTGATCGTCACAACGCAGGGCGCGCGGGTCACCGTGCGTCTCACCAACCACCTCGAGCAGCCGACCTCGATTCACTGGCACGGCGTGCGCCTCGACAACCGGTTTGACGGCGTGCCGGGAATCACCCAGCCAGCCGTCGCACCGGGCGGCACCTTCATTTATACGGTCCAGTTCCCCGACGCTGGCATCTATTGGTACCACCCGCACCTCCGTGAGGACATCCAGCAGGACCTCGGCCTCTACGGCAACATCCTCGTACGTGCGGCGGGCGCAGACCGGTACGGTCCCGTGAATCGCGAGGAGACGCTGATCCTGGACGACTTGTTGATCGGCGACGACGGTCCGGTGGCCTACGGCCGCGACACACCGACCCACGCGCTGATGGGCCGATTCGGCAACGTGATGCTCGTGAACGGTGCGCCGCGCTGGTCAGCCCG
>QHTW01000302.1:1789-2135 GCA_003220955.1 Gemmatimonadota bacterium
TGGTGAACCGGGTCCGCGTGCTCGACCGCCTGTTCGGGCGCTTCGTCCCGGAAACGGACACCCTCGGCGTCATCGATGTCGACGCGGAGTCCGCGCGCCCTGATCTCGCGAGCAGCTTCGATTCCCTCGCCTCAAACCGGACCGTCCAGCGGGAGATCGAGCGCGTTGTGCGTGAGGCCGGGCGGCCGCCGGACCGCGAGCTGGTGCTGGCGATGAAAACGCACGGGCTGCCGTTCCTGAGCGCCCGCCTCATGATGCTCGACTCGGCATGGTTCGCGCCGGTGGAGTGGGGGGCCGGCATGCCGGCCATGAACTGGGCGACCACCGGGCAAGAGGTGCGGTGGGT
>QHTW01000124.1 GCA_003220955.1 Gemmatimonadota bacterium
CATTTTGACGTCCTGAACGGTTCATCATTCGACGTCGATGCGGGAGTGGGCTTGGAACGGTTTCTCGATCCACAGGAACGCATCCAGCTCTGTCCAATCGTGTTCGTCGGCCACAGCGCTGGACCAGACCACACTCCGTATGGCGACTATTCCGAAACAGCCGTCGATGCTGGACTGCGGCTGGGCGACGTCGCAATCCAGTCGACACACGCTCGACTGATTCTTAGCTTGGGTCTCGGCCTTGAACACCAACAGCAGACCTTCAGTCTCCAGGGGGCGGCGTTTTCAAAGGACACGCACGATTTCGGCGTCTTTGCGGCTGGGGTGAGTGCCGTGTTCGATAACACTTTGACAGTGTCACCGCGTATGTCCGTACCCATTGGCCTCACCAACGGCGAGGCGAAGTTCACTCTAGACTTGGCAATTAGCCTGGGGCACCGATCAGAGCGCCGCGGGGTCCTCCGTTGATTCAAAGCTAGCAATCTCGGGCAGCGGCCTAACACGCGCTTTTGAAGCTGACGGCGCGCGCAGATTGTGGAATGAATCTTTCTTCAGCGCGCCGCAGCTTAAGCGCGATCCGTTAGGCGCCAGCACACACATCCAACCAAATGCGCCCCGCTCCTCCCCCATCGAGTCTTTCGTGGAACGTTGCCATACACTCACGCACTTAGCGCGACGCTCTGAACAGCGACGTGCAGCGCGCTTGGGCCACGTGCTCGTATGTAAGTTCCCGGGATGACGCCCTCACTCTGGCTGCCGCGAATTGTTGGTGCAGCATCCATCTCGTTTGGGCTCTATCTCGCTTACGCTCACCACGCGCACCTCCGGGAGGCCAGCGGCGCAGCGTTCTGGCCGTCGGTCCAGGGTACGCTTCTCTATCTCCGCCGCGCCGATTGCCGGCCAGTGAGAGTCAGCTGCAGGATCTGGGCGGCTTACAGCTACCGGGTGCCGCGTTCGAGCGCCACGCTGCCAAACGCCAGCGATACGAGTGAAACGCATACTGGCACTCGAATCACCTTTGCTGATGAGGAACTGCTCTACGGGGATTGGGAACCGATCCACCGCACATACCATCCCGGTGGGGTCGTCCAAGTGTTCTATAATCCCCAAGCACCGCAGGCCGCAGTCTTGGAGCGGAGAGTACCGTTCGGTCGGCCTACACCGTGGCTCATTTGGGGCTGCCTCGGGTTCGGTGCGCTGATGTTCGCGCTCAGCTTCTTGCCAGGGGCGGCAACGTGGCCGGCTGGCGGGCGTAAGAAGCGTCCCATCACGGCGACTACGGGGCGTCCATCGCGTGACATGTGAACAGTTCAGATGATAGGTGACACTTTGTTATCAGCTGATTGGTAACACATGCCCTTGTGATTCCCACCCTCTCGGCGAGCTGCTCTGCCGAGGTGATCCACGATCCTGCCCGTCGTTTCATGTAAGCGACCCAGCCAGACCGGTCCGAAGTAGACCTCCCAGAGTCCGTCATCGATTTCTTCGAAGCCGACATCGAGCTCCGCCAGCACGTGACTCACATTGACCCAGCGGCTGCCCCACCGCACCCCGCCGTTGCGACTCACCCGCCGCACTTCATAATGCCCCGGGTAGCCGATCGGCAAGAGCGAGCTGGGATAGGGCCGCGGCGAAGCGTCGTACAGGCTTGCGGGCAGCCGCTGGCCGAGCGCTTCGTGTGGTCGCTCCGTGTTGTAGCGCGCGCGAAACCAATCAAAGCGTCGCTGCTGGGCGGCGAGCGAGCGGCGTGGCGGCCGCGCGGTCTCGGCCTTGAGGGTCTTGTGCATCCGCTCGTGGCGGCCGTTTTGCTCGGGGTGCGCGGGCTCGATGAGCTCGGGCTGAATCCCCAGCCGGATCCACCACACCGAGAGCATCGAGAGCCGACCCAAGGCACAAGAGGCAAACGGCGCGCCGTTATCCGTGCGAATCCGCTCGGGCAGGCCGTAGCGGCGAAAGAGCCGCTGGAATACGGGCCAACTCGCGTCGATCGTCGGCGCGAGCAGCCCCCGGCAGCCGAGCAAAAAGCGCGTGGCCGCATCCTGGATCGTCAGCGGGTAGCAATAGATCCCATTGCCGGTCCGGAATTGCCCTTTGAAATCGGCGCTCCAGATCGCGTTGGGCTGATCGAGTGGCGTGTCGGGTCGGCCGGCGTGAAAGCGGCGACGCGAAGGACGGCGGCGCCCCGTGCGGCCGTGGCGTTCGAGGATGCGATGCACGGTGGCGACCGTGGGCACCAGCTCGCTCGGGACGCGCTTGGCAAGCAACCAGCGAACTTGCGTGCGCCCCACCGAAAGCGCCGCTGCAGCGTCAAGATCTGCTGCACGATCGGACCAGGCGTCGCATGCGGGCAGCTATACGGCCGATGCGAGCGATCGACGAGGCCAGCCGGTCCTGCTTTCTCGTAGTGCTCGAGCCATTTGTAGCCGGTCTTGCGGCTCACCTGATAGCGGCGACAGACCTCGGCGATCGACCAGCCTGGCCGGTGCACATCCTGCACAAACCGCAGTCGCACATCCATGAGTGACCTCTCTCGCCACGGCATGGCACCTCCCGGTGGAGGTGCCTACGTTAGAGTGTCACCCATCAGCTGATAACAACGTGTTACCTATCAGGTGCGAATGTACCATGCTGGCGCCTAACATGCGCTTGAAGCTGGCGGCGCGCGTAGATTAAGGAATGAATCCTTCTTCAGCGCGCCGCAGCTTAAGCGCCATCCGTTAGGCGGCGGCGAAAATAGGAGCGCGACCCCTTGCCCATGTTGCCGCTCATTCCTAGAGGTAGCATTGATCGGTTGGCGGACGTTCCCATTCGCTGGCTTGTGTTGGGCTTGCTGACGCTCGGGATCTGGATTTTTGTCAAGGCAAGGACATACCGGAATGACGCGGACCTGCGCACCGAGGGCGAGACGCTGCGTATCGCGGTGGGCGAGGAACTCGAGCTCACATTCCAGACCAGACCATCGGACCCCGGCGAGTATGAGAGTCCGCCGAGCATTTCGTCGTCATCGCTCCAGTTCCTCGACGTGACGGCCTTCAGGCCTGCGCCGCAGGCGGGGCTTGCACAACGCTTCCGGTTCAAGGGCGCAATCCCCGGCCGGGCAATTGTCGTTATCCATCACACAGGCAAGAGTCCCGTGATTCGCGATACGGTGAACGTACACTGACGGAGGGCGCGGCTTTGTCGCCGCCGCCTAACACGCGCCTGAAGCTGGCGGCGCCACGGCTCTGAGGTAATCATTGGTTTGTGAACGTTCTTAATTGGCGCCGCAGCTTAGGCGCACTACGTTAGGCGGCGGCAAATTGGCCACTCACTGCGCTCTAGCTAGGACGTTGCCGACGTCGTTTTTGGCGAGGCGTTCTGGCTTGGCCGCAGCAGCTCTGTGTTTGACTGCCATGCTTTCGGGTGCGTGCGCTAGCACACACGTTCCCGTCTTCGTGGCACCTTCCAGTGAAACCATCGAGGCCCGCACCGAAATGACGTTTAGTGGCGACGGACATGAGATTTATGTTCTCAACCACTCAACCGTGCCCATCGTCGTGACGGGTCTGAGCTTGTACGATTGCGAAAACATCAAGAACAGGTGTGACGTCCAACGCCTCCAAGTGCACGTGCAGCCGCGCCAACGCGTGGTCTTAGCGATAGTCCGGCCAAACGATAAGAGTCGGCCGTCGTCATTCCAATTCAGGTACTCTTGGGAACCCGCTCGAGAGCGATAGGCTGTGGCCGAGCCGCCGCCTAACACGCGCCTGAAGCTGTCGGCGCCCGTCATCTGTGGTACAATTACGTTTGTGAACGTGAAGGCTTGGCGCCGCAGCTTAGGCGCACCCCGTTAGGCGGCGGCATGCGGTTGGTTAGCGCGGTGTTACTCGTCTTCGCTTCTCTAAGCTCAGTTGCCGCGACAATAGTGCACGGTCAAACGGTCACGGCCGACCGGGGCAGCGTCTGCCTTCGACGCTCCCCCAATTCTCCCTGCCAACTCCTCACCCACACGGGACTCGATCGGGAGCCTGATCTCTCTGCAGATGGTAAGGAGGTCGTCTTTGTCCGCGGCACTCCCCATGACTCCGTCGAAGGTCCCACAGGGCCGGAGGAGGCGACGGAGCTTTGGATAGTCGATGTGGCAACAGGCGAGACGCGTCGCCTGCTACGTGGCGGCGCGCTAACGAACTCCAACGGTGTGCCGGTGGCCCACTTCACATCGCCACAATTCTCTCCGACAGGTCGGATCTACATCCTCAGCATGGCCGCGGTCGTGTCAGACGTGGTTTATTCGCTCGACCCGACAACAGGGACCGCTCAGCAGGTTTGCGCTGGGAATTCGCTACGCGTTGTGAAGCGAGGCTCCTATGCCGGGGCCCTTCTGGTCGAACAGCATCGGTATTTCGTGGGTGGTGGATCGTACGATTGGGTCTATCTCATCGGTCCAGACGGGAAGGAGATCGGGACGCTCGGCGATCAATCCGAGCCGGGATTCGCGAATCGACTCGCGGAGGTCCTGGGCGCCGATCCATGATGCCGCCGCCTAACACGCGGCTGGAGCTGGCGCCGCCCGTCGTCGTAGAATTGCAGTTGTGAAAACCACAGCACGGCGGCGCAGCTCAGCCGCACCCCGTTAGGCGGCGGATACCCAACGATGAACGGCACGCCACCACAGTCCGGCTACTTTCGCAAACTCGCGATCTTGCTGCTGCGGATAATTGCGATCGGTTACGCGATTCAGGGCTTGTGCCTGCTGTTCAGCGTCGTTGGGTGGTGGTCTGAGACGTGGGAAAGTTGGTTCCGGCCGGTGCTCTATCTTGTCACCGCTGCGGCTCTCTGGGTGTTCACTCCGCGCATTGCACGGCTCGCAGCTCGAGGGCTGGACGAGTAGCGATCACTGATGCCGCCGCCTAACAAGCGCTTGGAGCTGTCGGCGCGCGTAGATTAAGGAATGAATCTTTCTTTAGCGCGCCGCAGCTTAAGCGCGATCCGTTAGGCGGCCTGCGCCGCTACTCCACACCTTCGGTTGAGACTCGAGGAGACCTTGCCCATGGCCGGACCGAGCGATACCGTCGACCACCTCACCGAGGCGATCAATCGAGGTGATCTCGAGGCTGCGCTGGCGCTCTACGAACCGAACGCAGTTCTGGTGGTTCAGCCCGGCCACCTGGCTTGTGGGGCCACCCAGCTCCGCGAGGCGCTCGCCAGGTTTATCGCGCTCGAGCCCACGCTCCGGTCTGAAGCGCAGGAGGTCATCGGGGCAGGCGACCTTGCTCTCTACGCGGGCCGCTGGACCCTGCGGGGCATAGATCCGGCCGGTCACACCGTCGTCATGGGTGGCGAATCCTCTGACATCCTCCGCCAACAGCGTGACGGGCGCTGGCTCATCGCACTCGATAATCCGTGGGGCGCCAAGATTCTGCCGTCGCGCTGAGCAGGCCGCCTAACAAGCGCTTGAAGCTGGCGGCGCGCGTAGATTAAGGAGTGAATTGTTCTTCAGCGCGCCGCAGCTTAAGCGCGATCCGTTAGGCGGCTCCAGTTTGGCTTCAGTCTTAGTGCGAGGACCCTCAAATGACCATCGATCCCTCTTGGATTACCGCTTTCGCCATCATCGCGCTGCCGGTGCTCGGGTTCGTCTTGGGTGCCCGCTGGATGAAGTACCACCATCGGCTCGGAAGGTCGCAGGGAGAGGTTCAGGCGACGCCCATGGCTACGGACACGCTCGATGTTCTCGATTCTGTTCAGGCTCAAGTCGAGGAATTGGCCGAGCGGCAGGACTTTGCTGAGCGTCTCCTGCTGCAGCGCAAAGAGACGGAGCCGCAGCGGAGTCGCGAAGCTATCACACCAGTCTGACCCCGCGTGCCGAACGCTTGGTTCGGACGGAGCCGCCTAACAAGCGCTTGAAGCCGGCGGCGCGCGTAGATTGTGGAATGAGTCTTTCTTCAGCGCGCCGCAGCTTAAGCGCGATTCGTTAGGCGGCGTCGTCTCGCTCCATGACCATCCTTCGGAATCTCCGCACTCATTTCGGCCGCTCGTTCGGCCAGACTTTGCAATGGATGTTTCAATTCGTTGAGAACCAGCCCGCGTTCCTCCGGCCGGCGCTCTATGGAGCGTTTTTTATTTGGGCGCTAATCCTGTTCCGGGGCGGCCTCATCGTCCTGCCCATCGCCCTTCCGATCATCTTCTTCAGCAACAGACATCTGTTCTGGCAGCTCCTGTTGACGTTTCTAGTTCTTGCGCCTGCTGGTGGATTCGCCGGCGGCCTACTGTACGGTCTCATCTCGCCCATTGCCAATCGACTCGGCGTCGTCGGGACGGCCCTAAAGTTCACCGTTGCCGCCTGGGCTTACCTCCTCGTGCTCGTGTTCGTCATCATGCCTTTTGTCGAACCCGAGAAGCACCGTATCGTCGGCGATTCCGGGGATTGGGTCTTCATCGGTGGCTCTGGTCTCGTTTTGGGCATCGCCTTAACAGTGGGAGCCCGTCGGGACGCCGCCTAACAAGCGCTTGAAGCTGGCGGCGCGCGTAGATTAAGGAATGAATCTTTCTTCAGCGCGCCGCAGCTTAAGCGCGATTCGTTAGGCGGCCATCAATTGAATTTCTCGCGCATGTCGCGATCAGCCCTATTTGGTATGTCCGTCGCTTGGGTCGTACTGGTTTTCGTTGGATGGTTATTCTCGCCCGCCGGCCAGACGGTGATCCTGATCATGCGGCTCGCCCGCGAGCATCCGGAAGGTTTCAACGCCGCGTTGCCATTGACTGCGATGAAACTCTGGACCGTTGCGGCGCTGGTTGTTGCCATCGTACCGGTTACGTTTGCAATCGTTGGTTGGATACGCGCTCGACGGATCGATCGGAGCGCTGAACAGTTCAGATGATAGGTGACACTTTGTTATCAGGTGATTGGAAACACTTTCCTTTGTGATTCCCACCTTCTCGGCGAGCCGGACG
>QHTW01000125.1 GCA_003220955.1 Gemmatimonadota bacterium
TCGGACAGCGTATGCGCCTGATATTCGCCATGTTGTCCAACCCCAGCCTGACCAGGAATCCCGGGACGATCCGATAATGCCTCGACGCCATTTCACGGGCGCTCGTGAATGGCGACTCGAGAATCAGTCCAGCGATATCGTGCGTGACTGCGGTGTGCGTCGCCACCGCGCTCCCGAGCGAGCGCCCGTACACGTAGATGCGCCGGCGATCGACCTCCGGGTGCGTGAGCAGCTCCTGATACGCGAGATCGGCCGCTTCATAGACCGCCCTTTCGCCGGCACGTCCCCCACTCGCCCCATAGCCGGGATAGTCCACCACGAGCAGCGCCGCATTGGGTGGACGGAAGTCTCGGATAATCGGCCAGATGGCGCCGATGGTTTCGCCGTTGCCGTAGAACCAAAGAAGAGCGGCGAAGGGCGGCGGAGGACGCCGGACGTCTTCGGGCGGCAGATACCAGCCGGCCAGCCGCGTTCCATTCTTCATCCGCAGCTCGATCTTCTGGCCGTATCCCCGACCGCGGGGCGGGGAACGTGATCCGCTCCTGGAAGGCCCAGAGGAGTCCTATGAGAACCAGGTACAGCGCCGGTAACCCCCAAACGAGAGCCATGGCGTGTGTTAATTTGCGGGCCAATGGAGCCCGAGCTCGTGTCGCGTGCGCGGGGCGCGTTGCTGGCACTCGTGGCTGGCAACCAGTTGGGCGTTCCGACCGAGCACTTGAGCACGCCCGACGCTATTGCCAAACAGTTTCCCGCCGGCGTGACCGATCTTGCCGCCCCGCCCAAGAACTCGCCCTATGATGACGACGCCGCGCTGGCACTGCTGTTTGGGGAGTCGCTGCTGGCGGCGCGCGGTTTCGACGCATCGGACGTGGCGCGCCGTTGGGTGAAATGGATGAAGGTGGATGGGCGCGGCATCGGCAACACGACGAGACGCGCGCTCACGCTGATCGATCGCGGGAAAGAACCGTTTGAGGCCGGCCGCCTGGTCTATCAGGAAAACCCGCGTGCGTCCGCCGGCAACGGCAGCGTCATGCGCTGTGTCCCCGCCGCACTCCGTTATCACGATGACCTCGATCGCTTGATCCGCGTCTCCACGCAACAGGCGGCGATCACCCACGCCGATGAGCGCTGCACCTGGGGCGCCGCTGCCGTCAATCTCGCGGCGCGCGAGCTCCTCCACGGCAACATCTATTTTATCGACGAAGTACTGCATCGCATCGGGGATCGTGCCCCCCGCGTGCTGCGCGAAGCGATTCACCGCGTGCCGCGCGAACGCGAGGCGGACCTGCCGATTACCGGTCCGGAGTCGGGCTACGTCGTGCATTGCATCGAAATCGCGTTCTGGTTTGTAACACACGATCGGTCGCTGGAAGAAACGCTCGTATTTCTCGCGCAGGCCGGCGGTGACACCGACACCAATGCCGCCGTGGCGGGCGCGTTGCTCGGCGCGCGGTATGGGGAGACGGCGCTGCCGCCGAGATGGCTGGACCAATTGGTTGGAGCTCAGGGGATCGCGAAGCTGGCGGAGGACCTTGTGCGCAGTGCGCAGTAAGCGGCGGCACGCCTTAAGGCGAACGCTGTTTCGGTTTCGGGACGTAACGCGTGATGTGACTCATCACGTCGCGATCATTGAGTGTAATCGAGATCACGCGCCAGGCGGCGCGGCCGCGCCAGTTGAGGCGGATGAATCGTCG
>QHTW01000126.1 GCA_003220955.1 Gemmatimonadota bacterium
CTGCGCAGTGTTCCGCATCGTCTGGCAAGTGAGAACATCATTGTGCGCGAGGGCGCGCGCCCGCGCCGCAAAATCGGTGTAGGTCATCCCCGGTCGAAAGCCGCGGTAGACAAAAGGACGTGTCGACTGCCCGCCGAGGAGCGTTGGCATGAGAAGAGCGATCACGGATAAGCGGGCTGCGGACATGGGCGCCAATATACCAAAAGCAAACGGGCCCGGCGGTCACCGGGCCCGTTCACCTGAAGCGGATTCGCTCAGACCTTGCGGACGTTCTGCGCCTGCAGTCCCTTCGGCCCTTGAGCCACGTCGAACTCGACGTTGTCGCCCTCGGCGAGGCTGCGGAAGCCCTCTGCCTGGATCGCTGTGAAGTGCACGAACACGTCTGGACCCGACTCCTGCGCGATAAAGCCAAAGCCCTTCGCGTCGTTAAACCACTTCACCTTACCCTTAGCCATACTGTTCAGACCTCAGCACATGGGGGCACGGCCCCGGACTGGATCGACCCAGGCCACCGCGGCCGGGGACGGGCTCAAACAAAAACCGCGAGACGTATGGTCCTCGCGGAAGCGCAGACAGCCGGTGACGGTGCCACGTTATGCTTGAACCGCGGGCAAAAGTATGGACCGCGCCCGAGCCTGTCAATCACGACTGCCGTTTCGTCCCGCCTTCAGTAAGCTGACACTTTCGCGACACTAAAGAAACAACGTGCGGTCTTCCGTTCCTTCTGCAGCGCCGGTAACCTCAACCATCCCTTTCACTGCCGTCGCATGGAGGAGTGCCCATGCTGTTTTCTGCGCTACTGTCATTAGTGATGCTGCAACAACCTACCGCTCCCGCACCCTCACCGCCAATCGCGAAAGTCGAAGTGAAACCATCGGGCGGCGAAGTGCCCATCGGTGGCAAGCTGCAGTTTACCGCCCGAGCTCTCGACTCGGTGGGGGCGGAGGTTCCGCGTGCCGAGATCGAGTGGTTCGTCGGCGGTGACGTCGGGGACGTCGACTCACTGGGCGTCTTCACCGGCGGCTATCAGGGTTTTGCACGTGTGACAGCAGTCGCTTTCCTGCGCGGCGTCCCCAGCAGTCAGGTGTTCGGTGTCGCATTGGTGCACGTGCTTCCTGAGCCCCCGGCGCGCATTCTGCTTGATCCGCGACCGGCGCGGCTCGTGTCCGGCTCGCATCTGACGCTGTCGGTGACAGAGTATTCACGCCATGGTGATCGCCGTTCGGAGCCCGTCACCTTTACCTCCAGCAATCCGCGCGTTGCCACCGTTGGCAACGATGGCCGACTCAATGCGCTGAGCGCTGGTCGGACCACGATCACCGCGATGGCTGGGCCGGCGAAGGAGGCATTGGCGCTGCAGGTGGTGTCGAACAACGTCGCCCGCATCGCCATCGAGCCGGCTACTGCGAGCGTGCGCACCGGTGACGTCGTGAAGTTCACCGCGACACCGCGAACTGGCGCGGGCCGCGCGGTGGGCGATGTCGGTGTCGAATGGGCCGTGAGCGCCGGACCGGGTGTCGCGTTGATCGATCCGAGCGGCACGTTCGTCGCCGAGCTGCCGGGGAGCTACACGGTGACGGCGGCGGCAGGGGGGAAGGAAGCGGACGCGGTCGTGCGAGTCACGCCGCGCGATGTCGGCCGCGGCATCGAGGTGCGCGGCCGCGTCCCGATCACGATGAGCACGGCAGAATTCTGGCTGCACCCCTCGGGCACGTGCGGCTATCTGTCGACGATCGCCGATCGCGTGTACGCGATCGACGTGAGTGACGTGACGCATCCGAAGATCGTCGACTCGATGATGACGAACGCGCGCATCGTCAACGACGTCATGACGACCGAGGACGGCAAGTACGGTGTCTTTTCTCGCGAGGGTGCATCGGATCGCAAGAACGGCATCGTTGTCTTCGACGCGAGCAATCCGTGCCATCCGAAGCCCGTTGCGGAATACACACAGACCGTCTCCGGCGGCGTGCACAGCTCCTACGTATACAAGGGACACGCGTTCATCACCGATGATGCAACGGGATCGATGCGCGTGATCGACATCCAGGATCCGCAGCATCCCAAAGAGGTCGCGCGCTGGCAGACCGAGCAGACCGAGGCGGGTCGATATTTGCATGACATCATGGTCGTGGATGGTCTCGCGTATCTCGCCTACTGGAATGATGGTCTCGTGATTCTCGACGTTGGGAACGGCATGAAAGGTGGCAGTCCTGCGAATCCGCAGTTTGTGTCGCAGTACAAGTATGACTTGACGGCGACCTACGCCCGCGTCTGGCAGCTATTCGGGCAAGGATTCGTGCGCGGCACGCACACCGCGTGGCGCCACGGCCGCTATGTGTTCGTCGGTGATGAGGTGTACGCGGCGCATCCGTACAAGGGACTCCAGGACGGCAACAACCTGACCTTTGGGCGCCTGCACGTCATCGACGTCTCGGACGTCACGCAGCCGCATGAAGTCGCATGGTACGAACCGACCGATGGAGGCGTGCACAACGTCTGGGTCGTTGGCGATACGCTCTACCTCGGCAACTATCAGGGCGGCGCGCGGGTGCTCGACATCTCGGGCGAGTTGAAGGGCGACCTGCTCCGTGAGGGCAGAGAAATCAGCTGGATTCTCACGGTCGACTCATTGGGCCACCGGCGGGCACCCTTTGCCTGGGGCGCAGTCGTGAGGGACGG
This sequence comes from Gemmatimonadota bacterium, assembly GCA_003220955.1. GTDB lineage: Bacteria > Gemmatimonadota > Gemmatimonadetes > Gemmatimonadales > GWC2-71-9 > 20CM-2-65-7. The sequence continues at coordinate 2,683 of QHTW01000126.1, forward strand.
CAATATCTTTGTCCCTGATATCAATACTGGCCTGTGGATTTTGAGGCTCGAGCCGAAGCCGCAGCCGTTACCCTAGGAAGTCATACGACGCTATGACGCTACGTTATAAGTACTTACAACGTAGCGTCGTACGTCATAGCGTCGTTGCCTTTACTGCTGACTGACCGTCTTTGTGCTGTCCGGTTTTGTAACTCCAGCCCGAAAGGCCAGAAGCGCATCGTCGTATGCTTTGAGCCGACTTGTCAGCGTCGTCGTTACTGTGGCCGGGTCACTTCCCGCACTCTTTTCGCAGACAGGCAGCGCGCTGTTCAGCGAATCCAGCCGTAGCGTCAACTGTTTGGCGAGCAGGCGCAGCGAATCGGCGTATGCCGTCGCCTGCATCTTTGGACGGCCGCTGACGATGAAGGTGCGGGCGGTGCCGCATAGCCCTCCAAGCCGGCGCGCGGCGCGACGACGCGTGAGCGAGTCGCGAGATTGCTGCGTCCGCACCACGCGATTCAAACCATCGCGGATCTGCGCGACACCGCGCGTTGCGGTGCGCAACCCTGCCATGTAGCGAATCTGCTCGATCGTCGGCGTGGGCGGAGCAGGAGCAGGCGCGGGCGCCGTGGACGGCACCGAGTCTCTGTGTCCGAGCGAGTCCTTGTGCGTCGCGGTATCCTGTGCCATAAGCGGAGCCGCGACTGCGGTGATGACCATCACGATTCCAACAAGCATTCTCTGCCGACTCCTCTAACAGTTGAATTACGGCTCCGTTATTATCACCAGATGGCGGCTCCTGCAACATCCCGCATCATGCGGACCTTCGAAGATCGCGCCGATGCGCTCGCGCATTTCTTCCAGCGCGCCGGCGAAGCGCCACGTCTCATCGCCTATGACGACGCAATCGGGCTGCCGCTGGATCAGGCGCTCGCCGCGCTCGAATGGACCGCGCAAGTCGGTATTCTCGCACCCGACGATCTCGTGCATGCGGCGCGTCTCAGTCCGGATTCCGCGGCGGTTGTCGTCGAGCGCAAGGAAGCCGACGCCCGCATGTTCGTGTACTTCGGTCCTCGCATGGATGCGCCACCCGCCGACCCATACGAAGCTACCCTGCTATACGATGAGCCGGGAGTGCGCTCGTATGTTTTCGCGCAGCGCGGTCACGCCATGGCGCATTTTCTTCGCGCGACGCACGGCCTCGGCGCGGCGTTGAGTCTGTTGTCGCGGCGCGCGCCGGAGTTGCGCCACATTCGTCGCTGGACACACGCGTTGTTCGCCGAGCCGGCAGTCGGACGCTCGACGCAGCTGCTCGCGGGCTGGTTTGCAACGAGTGGCGCCGGATTTCTGTTCGTTCCCGCCGAGCTGGACCAGCCATTTGCCTATTGTGAGGTGGCCATCGAGGGGTAAAAAACCCCGATGTGGGAACGTGCTCGCTGTGGATTCACAACTCCACATCATGTGGAAGAGGCGCGGAAGAAGTTGCAGAGGCAGACTTTACTCTCCACATACGATGCACATCGAAGTGAGCTAACCCGAAGAAACATCGGCACTTGCGCGTTTTTCAGCTACCCCTATATTGATGTCACGCGAGTTGAAGGGAAGGGTTGGGACCTGGCGTCTCAACAACGCCTTTAACTCGAGTCCGAACGGAAATTCCGGGGAGGGTGCCGATGCAACCAAGGGCTCAGGCGCTCGTTGATCCGGGAGTCAACTCACCGGGTCGGACAGCTGGGGCCAGTCGCGTTGCCCTAGCCACGTCGAAATGGTGCCTCGACGTGCAGTGCGGGAGGTCGGTCCGCGACCCGATCTGATCCGTAGCACTCACATTGGTGAACCGAGCGACCCGACGGGGTTGCTTGGGGATGGAAGCCGGAGCCTCTGCTTGCCCTACCGAGGACGAATCAGTCCATAGGTGGCGGCGGAGAGAAGAACGAAGGGCGCAAGCCCTCGACTCCGGGTAGCCAATGTGTCGGAGCCCCCAGGCGCGCCTATCGAGCCGTCCTGGGGGCTTCGTGTATTTAGACGCCTGAGCGGTCGAGACGCCGAGCGGTTTTCAGGAGCGAGGCAAGAGTTTCGGAAGATCGGGGTCGGTCTCATGCGCCTTGTGGAATGGCATACGAGGGCCGCGAATCGGAATCAGATGTGCGATGGAGTTCGCATAGTATTCGAGCAGCGGCCGGCCGCGCGGCAGGATCACCAACGATTCCCCATCCATCAACACCAGCCGTCGCATCTTCAGCATGCGCCAGGCGCGATCCCAGAGATCCGCGATGCGCGCGCCACCGCGCACGACCTTGCCGTTCACGTCCGTGAGACGATCGCGCAGCTGGTCCATGCGCTCGAGCACCGCGGCTTTCGGAACAACCGTCTGTCCGAGCGAAAGCAGCGCCGCCGCGGCGAGCGGCACCGGCGTCACTGGCATAATTCCGCCGATGCGCTGCATCATTTCGCGCGCGAAGACCTCGAGCGCGGCTAAGCGCTGCTCCTGCGGCAGACCAAGCACGTCCGTCGGCTGCGTGCGCAGCCACGAATTGAGCGATAGCGGTGTCCCGAAGTTGACCGCCACGCGTCCATAGCGCTTCAGCCGTCCGGTGAACAGTCGGACGGTATTGCTCGCCAGATACGACAAGACCGTGACGAACTGCGAGGACCGCCCCGGCCGATCATGCTCGTCCACGAGCTCGCGAATGAGCGATCGATCTTCGAGGACTCTGTCGTAGTTGAGTCCGACGGGGACGAACCAGATATCGCGGTCGAAGCCGGGCTCGAGCACCGTGCGACAGATGTAGTCGAGCAAGCCGAGCTTGGGTGGGCGCAACTTGCCGTCACGCGTTAAGCCACCTTCCGGAAAGATTCCCTGCGTCACGCCATTGCGGGTGATGAGCTGGACGTAGCGCTCCAATACCGTGTGATAGAGTGGCTCGCGAAACCGGCGACGGACGAAGTAGGCGCCGAAGGATTTGAAGACGTATTCGAGCGGCCACGCCCGCGCCCATTCGCCGACGGCGTAGCTGACGTGGACGCCGCGGGCAAGCACGTAGGCCACGACGATATAGTCGGCGTTGGAACGATGATTCATCAAATACACGACCACGTCGCGCTTGGGGATCGACGCGAGCGCTCCTTCGTCTTGGTAATCGACGCTGACTTTGTACAGGAGGTTCAGCAGGATCTTTGCGACGTTGTACCCAATCTTGTAATACGACAGCACGTTGAAGTGTGGGATGATCTCATTGAGGTACGTTCGCACCTGGCGCCGGACCGCCTGCTCAGACATTCCGTGCGTGACCATGTGTGCATGCACGGCGGCGGTGATCGCGGGATCGTCGGCGAGCGCGCGTCGCGCGAGGCGCGGCTCTTGTTTCTTGTAGCGGCTTAAGCGCGCGCGGAACTCGTGAATGAGCCTCCCTCCTTCTTCAGCTGCGCGTATCCCATTCCCTTGAGCTTCGTGATGCGCATTCCCATAGGTGGATGCGTGGCGAGAGCGTCGGCGAGCCACCCCTCGTGATTGGTGAGCCGCCTGCCGAGCGGATCCGCGATGCAGAGGTGCGCGGCCCCGCTCTTGATCGATTCCGTCGGCGCTGATGCCGACTCGATCTTTTCCAGCGCGCTCGCGAGCGCAAGCGGGTTTCGCGTGAACTGGGCGCTCATGTCGTCCGCGAGGTACTCGCGTCGCCGGCTCACCGCCAGAGCGAGCAGCTGGGTTACGAGCGGGGCGATGATCCAGGAGATGATCCACAGGGCCAGCAGGATCGCGAGCAAGGGCCCCGCGTCCTTGGCTCTACGTCCGCTGCTGCGTTCCGGCAGCCGGCCACGGCCCCCTCCCATCATACGGCCCATGCCATTGCGCACGAGCAGGACGGCGCCCACGAGCGCCGCCAGGGTGGTCATCAGGCGAACGTCGAGATTCTTCACGTGTCCGAGCTCGTGTGCGATCACTGCCTGGAGCTCGTCGCGATTGCAGATCTTCAACAACCCTGCCGTCACCGCCACGTGCGAATCATTGGGGCCGTGCCCTGTCGCGAGCGCGTTCGGATCGTCGTCCGGGATGATCCAGATGCTCGGCCGTGGTACTCCCGCGGCGATGGCCATCTCCTCGACGACGTTCACGAGCTGCTGCTCGGCGTCGGTCTGCGGATCGGTCAACTCATGCGCGCCGGTCGACCAGAGGACTTTGTCCGGGCCCGTCTTGTAGGAGTACCAGGCGATCGCCACGGCCGCCACGCTGAGCACGATCCCGAGCCACGGGAACGGATGGTGACCGGTCGACATAGCCCAGATGTAGTCGCCGCCGAACCCCAACCAGGCGAAAAACAGGATGAAGCCAAGCACCAGCCAGGTCGTGCGCCGGCGATTGGCTTCCTGTTGTTGAAAGAGATTACCGTCGGGAGAGGTCAACCTGCGGTACCGCGCGTTCTGCCTGATCTTCGATCTCCCACAGATCCGCCCGCTCGGCGTGCGCCAGGCCCGCTACGAGCGTCGTGGGAAACTGCTGCTGCTTGGTGTTGTATTGCGTCGCAGTGTCGTTGTAGAGCTGGCGCGCGAACGCAATCCGGTTCTCCGTGGACGTCAACTCTTCCTGCAGCTGGCCGATGTTGCCGGTCGCCTTGAGCTCCGGGTAGCGCTCGACCGTGACCAGCAACCGCGACAGAGCACCGGACAGGGCGTTCTCCGCCTGGCTGATCTGCTTGACGTTGTCAGGCCCGGACGCGTTGACTTTCACCGCCTGATTGCGCGCCTGAATCACGGCTTCGAGCGTGGAGCGCTCGAAATCCATCGCGCCTTTGACGGCATTCACGAGATTGGGAATCAGATCGTGCCGCCGCTTGAGCTGCACGTCGATCTGCTTGAAGGCGTTCACGGTCTGGTTCTTCAGGGAAATCAAGCCGTTGTACGCGGCGATCACCCAAAAGACGATGACTACGGCAAGTATCAGTACCACCCACATCGTCGACTCCAGGTAAGAGACGGTACTCTCTATTACGTGCCGTGCGGCAGGAGTTTCGCGATCGCCTGGCGGATCGTCTCGGCGAGGCCCTGATCATCGGAACCGAGGCGCGCCAGCGGATGGTCGGCATCGACGTGCAGCTCCACCCCGCGGGTCACCGGAATCCGCCGCCAGGTGGTGGTCCCAGCGGTCTCCTTGACGGCATCGCGCGTCAGCCAGGCCGTCAGCGCGCGACCGGACCGGCCGCGCGGCATCCCCTCCGCGCCCTTCAGCGGCAGGTGGTCGGGCGTGGGGAGCGACACGCCCAGGACCTGGGCACAGCGCCGTTCCAGGACGTCGCCGGTCTGGTCTTGCATATCCTTGGTGATGGCGGCGAGCGTGGCTCCCTCCATCTGGCGCAGCTTGATCGCCAGCAGCTGGAGGAAATGCCGGTAGGAGTACGTCGCGGCGGTGCCGCGTCCTTCGGGAGGACTGACGAGCCCGCGCGTGACGTAGAAGCGGATGGTGCGCTCGCTCGGCGCCGCACGCGCGGCCGCGTTGATGGGAGTGACCGCTGAGGCATCGAGCACCGCGCCGACGACGACCGACAGATCTCGCAGGTTCCAGGGCGCGAGGTTTCGGTATTCGCGCAGCACATGGAGCGGATCGGCGTGGGTGACTGTCGTCATGCGTCCATGGCGCCCGAGGAGCGATCCTGCTGCAGCGCGGACGAGACCCAATCCGAGACCTGCCTGAGGTTGAACGGTTTTCGGATCACGGTGCAGCGGTGGTGATCGAGCCAGGTGCGCACTTCTTCGGCTTCCGCGTCGCCCGTCATGATGGCGATATGCCCCTCCAGAGTCGGCCAGCGATGAATGATCGCCAGATAGAGCGCCAGCCCGGACATGGTGGGCAAATGAATGTCGAGGAGCAGCGCATGCGCTTCTTCGGACGCGAGCATCTCGTACGCCGCTTCGGCGGTACCGGCGCTCAGCACGCGATAGCCGTGGCGCTCGAGAAACCGCTCGAGCACGCGCCGCAGCCCCGCCTCATCGTCGACGATCAGGACGGTCGCGGGCTTGCGAGGCGGCGAGGTCATCATGAGGCGCTGGCCGCCACCGCGTGGGTCGCCGGCGTCAGGAATCCCTGGACGATGCGACCCGTCGCCTGATCGGCCGTGAGTGAAAGCTTCATCTCGCCGGCGGTGAGGCCGAGGTATTTGCGCGCGTGCTGCTGCAGCGTCTTCGCCTGGGCGTACCCCAGGCGCTTGGCCACGTCGTCGATGGTGAAGCCGGGGTCCTGGAGCAGGCGATGCGCGTACAGCACGCGAGCCGCGGCGAGAATCTCCCGCGGGCTCGGCAGGCCCGCGCGCGTGAACCAGCGCGCGCACGTGCCGCGATCCACGCGCGCCCGCGCGGCGACCTGTTGAATCGTCTGAACCTCGCCGGGAGTGCGCAGCGCGTCTTCCAGGACCCAGCGCAGCTCGGGTGGCAGCGGCGCCAGCGCCGCCGTGAGCTGCTCGAGCAGCCGATGTGACGCGGAGTGCATCGCTTCCTCTGAGAGCAGATCGCGCAGCCGGTCGGGATGGTCTTCGGTGCGACTCAACACCACTTGGCTGATACCGCATTTGCCCATCTGCAGCAGGACGGGTGCGAGCTCGGGCGTCATGACCGGCGTGTAGAGGATGAACGGCAGCGAGGGGAACAGGACCCGGAGCCGCTCGACCTCCTGGCCCCGCGCACCGCCGAGCATCGGATCGACGACGGCGATTTCGACCGGCCGGCCCTTGATGGTCTCGAGGGCGACGTCCCACGTCTGGGCGCGGGCGAGTGTGAAGCGTGGCGTGACCGCGCCGCGCAGCCTCTGGTATTGCACGTCCGAGACCGCTGCGAGTACCAGCATTCCCCTACAAATCCTCCGAAGAATTCCCTTAGTGCCGCAAAACCGCCCTACGATGCCGCAAAAACGCCCTAAAACAATCTGCCGCGTCGTTTCATGTTGGCTGTGGCAGTGAGTCCCCATTCAACCCGACAACGGAGGCCCTATGTCGCGCCGGATCCGCACCCTTCTTGCGTTGTTCCTCGTCTCGTTTGCGCTGACCGCCGCGGCATGTGCCGATGCGTCAGGTCCGACCAGTGGCACCTGCGATACGAACAATCCCAACGTGTGTCACTGACCACTAAGGACTAAGTGCGGCGAGGGAAGCCGAAACCTCCCTCAACGCGTCGCTCTGCAGTCGGGGCTCTGCGGCTGCGAGTTCCACGGAATCTGGGAACTCGCATTCGCGGAGCCCACTCGCGATCCGTTCGATCCGGAACGTGAGCTCGTGCAATCCATGCGCGCTCGCGATCTCGAATGCGTGGCGTAGACTCGACTCCGCCTTGGTGAAGTTTCCGAACCGCGCCAAGCCGATCCCGACCTTCAGGTAACAATCGGCGCGTAGGTTGGGAGCCATGCCGCTCAGCCGGTCGAGACACTGCTCGCGAAAACGCTCAAATCCGACGCGGTCGCGACGGAACGACGCGCAATGCATCAATTCGATTAGTGGGTTGAAACGGTTTTCCCCGTCGGCCCGATCGCGCTTCACGACCTCGCGGAGTGCGCGTTCGGCTCCTTCCACCTCGCCAATCGCGAGCAGAGAAATGCCCAGGTCGGTCAGCACGCGCAGCTGGTCGGACTCGTCCTCGTAAAGCCCGTACGCGCGCCAGAGGTGTGGCGCCCCATCATACACCTGGCCTCGCCGCTGTAGCAGGTTTCCCAGACCGTGGGTCGCATGTGCTTGAATAGTCCGATCCCCCGCGGCTGCCGCATCTGTCAACAAATCCCGCCAGCCAAGTTCAGCTTCCGGTAGATTCCCGCGGAAGTACAGCACGTTGCAACTACCGACTCGACTCAACAGAAGCGAATGCCGATCCTCCACAGCTTGTGCGGCGCGGCCAGCTTCCGCATACGCGACCAGCGCGCCATCGAAGTCGGCTTGAAGTCTTCGGACTCTGCCCAGACGCATCCATGCAGAAATCGAGTCCGAGACCTTCATTCGGCCGGTCGCGACAGTAATCATCGTGTGCAGCGCGTCTTCCGCTTCCTCGAAATGCGACTCCTGCTCGAGGTAGAGGGCGTACGCAAACAGGGCTGGAGCGAGCGCGTCGATTTCCTTCGTGCGATGCGCTTCTCCCGTGGCGCGCACGATGCAGCTCAGATGCGCCGCCTCCGTGCCCTCACCCGCGAGCTCGGCGCAATAGCGCTCCGTTGCGGCCCACTGATAGCGAAATACATCGGGAGTCGGCGGCTCGCGGTCCGGCGCCAGCAAATCCACGAACCGCAGCGCCAAAAACGCGCCCTGACCCAGACGCACCTCGGGAGAAGTGGCTGGCTCATCGGCGACCCGTTGCAGGAAGACGGCATGCGGCAGCCCGCCGCCGCGCGACAGGACCTTAGTGCTCATCGCACCCGGTGATTGCAGCAGACATGCCGAGAGGCAAGACCATCACAGACACCAACATACCGCGCGCGCGCGACGTGCGTTAGCCCGCAAATGGCGCGTTTTCGGGCTTTTCGCCGGGTTTTTCAGATGCCGGAAGGGTTTCCCTGACGTGCTATAAACAGCCCATGTCCAAGG
>QHTW01000308.1 GCA_003220955.1 Gemmatimonadota bacterium
GGGCGGGAACCGCGCCTTCGCGTTCGGGAAGTCGAAGGCGAAGCTGCTCGCGGGCGATACGCCGAAGATCACGTTCGCCGATGTCGCCGGCTGCGATGAAGCGAAACAGGAGCTCGAGGAGATCATCGATTTCCTGAAGGACCCGCAGAAATTCCAGCGCCTCGGCGGCCGGCTGCCGAAAGGCGCGCTGCTCGTCGGACCTCCGGGAACCGGCAAGACGCTGCTCGCCAAAGCGGTCGCGGGCGAGGCCGGCCGGCCCTTCTTCTCGATGTCGGGCTCCGATTTCGTCGAGATGTTCGTCGGCGTCGGCGCATCGCGCGTGCGCGATCTCTTCGAGCAGGGCAAGGCACATGCGCCCTGCATCATCTTCATCGACGAGATCGATGCGGTCGGCCGGCACCGCGGGGCCGGGCTCGGCGGCGGCCACGACGAGCGCGAGCAGACGCTCAATCAGCTGCTCGTCGAAATGGATGGATTTGAAAGCAATGATGGTGTGATTCTGCTCGCCGCGACGAACCGTCCCGACATCCTCGATCCGGCGCTGCTGCGACCGGGGCGCTTCGACCGCCAAATCATCGTCGACATGCCCGACTTGAAGGGCCGGGAACAGATCCTGCGCGTGCACGTGCGCAAGATCCCGATGGCGGCGGGCGTCAACCTCGAGCGCATCGCGCGCGGCACGCCTGGCCTCGCGGGCGCCGAGCTCGCCAATATCGTCAACGAAGCCGCGCTGCTCGCCGCGCGCCGCAACAAGACCCAGGTCGACATGCAGGACTTCGAGGACGCGAAGGACAAAGTGATGCTCGGCCTCGAGCGGAAGAGCCGCGTGCTCTCCGACGAGGAGCGGCGTCTCGTCGCTTATCACGAGGCCGGCCACGCGCTGGTGGGACTCACGGTGCCCGACGCCGATCCGCTGCACAAGGTCACGATCATTCCGCGCGGCCGGGCGCTCGGTCTCACGGCCTATTTACCCGAGGAAGAGCTGCACAAGTACACGAAGCGGTCGATCGAGTCGCGACTGGCGATGGCGTACGGCGGCCGCGTCGCCGAGGAGCTGGTGTTCGGACCGGAGAAAGTGACGACCGGCGCGGCGCAGGACATCCAGCAGGCGACCAACATCGCGCGGCGCATGGTGACGCAGTTCGGCATGAGCGCGGTGATCGGTCCGATCGCCGTGGGCGACCGCGAGCAGGAGATCTTTCTGGGTCGCGAAGTCGTGCAGCGCCGCGAAATCTCCGATCGCACCGCCCAGATCGTGGACGAGGAAGTGCGGAATATTCTCACGCACGCCTACAGTGAAGCGCAGCGAATCCTCACCGAGCGCCGCGCCGCGCTGGACCGCCTCGCCGCCGCACTGCTCGAGCGTGAGACGCTGGAGCGCGAGCAGGTCGAGCTGGTGATCGCCGGCCGGCCGCTGCCGCCGTACGTCCCGCCGGTGCCGCCGCAACCGGCGGTGAGCGGCGAGGCCGCGGAAAAGGAAAAGGCGCAGGCGCGGCCCAGCGGC
>QHTW01000309.1 GCA_003220955.1 Gemmatimonadota bacterium
CTCGCCGTCCTCAACGTGAGTGGAGGCTCCACCGTCCAGAAGGGCGACATCATCGCGCGGCTCGACAATGCCGACTACGCCGCCGCCGTGGGCGGGGTGACGCCGCTGCTGCTGTTGCTCGGCCTGATTTTCGCGGTGGTGATGGGTGTGGTGGGCGGCTTCTTCCCGGCGCTCCGCGCGGCTCGACTGCAGGTGGTCCAGGCGCTGCGGTGAACGTCACCGCGCTCGCCGCGCACACACCGGAAGCGGTGCGCGCGGCGCTCGCGGCGCGCGGGTGGGAAGCCCAGCCTGCCTGGTTCGCGGCGATCG
>QHTW01000127.1:0-11023 GCA_003220955.1 Gemmatimonadota bacterium
CCTCATGCGAGAGCGCCTCCCCGGTAATTCCGGCAGCTGGGTTGGTGATAATGGAAAAGCCCAGGCAACGAACGCCGCGCGAGCGTGCGACGAGCACTTCTGGAACCGTAGACATCCCGACCGCATCAGCGCCAAGCCGCTCGAGCATCCGGACTTCGGCGGGGGTCTCGTACGAAGGACCGAGCAAACCCACGTACACGCCTTCTTCCAGCCGGATGCCCAGATCCCGGGCCACGCTGCGGGCCAGTGCGCGCAGCTCCGCGTCGTACGGTGCGTGCATGATGGGAAAGCGCTGCTCGCCGGGCTCGGGCTGCCCGATCAGAGGATTGCGCCACATCAGGTTGATGTGGTCGGCGATCAGCATCAGCGTGCCGCCGGGAAAGGTGCGCCGCACGCCCCCGGCAGCGTTGGTGACGATCAGGATCTCCACACCCAGCTCTGCAAAAACACGCGCCGGCAGCCCGGCGACCCCCGCGGAATGACCCTCATAAAGATGAAAGCGCCCAGCCTGCACGATGACCGGGACGCCTTCGAGTGTTCCACCGACCAGCACTCCCTTGTGTCCGGCGACGCCGGGCTCGGGGAATCCCGGGATTGCGTTGTAGGGGATTCGAATCGGATCGGCGACCTCGTCGGCGAGAAACCCGAGGCCTGAGCCGAGCACGATCGCGACGCGCGGCCGGGTTTTGCCCAACGCCTTGCGGACGGCACCCGTGGCCTCACCGATCGCTCCAGTCCCCAATCCCGATGCCCCAGTCCCGATCAGAGCAGGATGCCGGCCAATGTCGCCGAGAGAAAGTTGGCGAGCGTACCGGCGATCATGGCCCGGAAGCCGAGGCGCGCGAGGTCGTGCTTCCGATCGGGAGCGAGGGCGCCAATGCCGCCGATCTGAATCCCGATGGAGCTGAGATTCGCGAAGCCGCACAAGGCGAACGTCGCGATCGTAAACGACACGGGATCCAAGCTCGGCTTCAGCGGACCGAGGTGGGCATACGCAATGAATTCGTTGATCACCATGCGCTCGCCGAGCAGGGAGCCGATCACTCCGCTGTCATGCCACGGGACTCCCATGACCCAGGCGATGGGGCGGAAGATCCAGCCCAATACCGTTTGCAGCGTCTCCGGAAACCAGGGGGCGAATCCGTGGATCCATCCGAAGGCACCGTTGACGAGGGCGATGAGCGCGATGAATGAAATCAGCATCGCGATGACGTTCAGCATCAGGTACAGGCCCTCGCTCGTCCCCCGCGCCGCGGCGTCGAGCACGTTCACGTCGGTGCGCGGAATGTCGACTTTGACGCCGCCGAGGGTCTCGGGCACCTCCATCTCGGGCTCGAGAATCTTGGCCATCATGATCGTGCCCGGCGCCGTCATGATCACCGCCGTGAGCAAGTGGCGCGCTTCGATACCGAACGCGATGTAGGCCGCCATGATCGAGCCGGACACGTGCGCCATCCCGGCCGTCATCACCGTCATGAGCTCGGAGCGAGTCATGCGTGGGAGAAACGGCCGGATCGTCAGCGGCGCTTCGGTCTGTCCCATGAAGATCGACGCGGCGACGTTGAGGCTCTCGGCCCCGCTCGCCCCCATGATCTTGTTCATCACTACGGCGAACGCTTTCACCACGACCTGCATGATGCCGAGGTAGTACATGATCGCGAAGAGCGCGGATACGAAGATGATCGCCGGCATGATCTGAAACGCGAACACGACGCCGAGACTTGAGTGCTGCTTGCCGATCTCCCCGAACACGAATTCCGAGCCGGCGTAGGAAAAGCTGAGAATCTTGGTGACGGTGGCGCCAAGCCAGCGGAAGATGGTCTGCCCGATCGGCACGCGAAGCACGAAGATCGCGAACAGGAGCTGCAGCCCGACACCCCAGGCGACGACGCGCCGGCTGATCGCCCGCCGGTTCCGCGAGAACGCGACACCGATGCCGAGGATCAGGATGAGACCGAAAACTCCAGTAAGTCGCGCGCCGATTGAACGAGGCTGTGTCTGTGGAGCCGGCGGAGCGGGTTGGCCCTTGGTGGTGTCGTGTTTGGTGGTGTCCTGCGCGAATGCGTGGATCGTCGCGCCGATCGCCCGGTTCATGTAGCGCGGCAGCGTCAACACGATCCACGCGCATATGAACGTTGCCGCGAACGCCAAGATGAACCGGCGCGATGAGGTCACGGAGTTCCCCTCCCCCCTAGCTCGTCGAGTTCGCTCTGCACGCGGGACACCAGTGCGACTTTTTCGTACTCCGGCAGAAACGCGCTCTCGCACCCGTTCAGGACGACCTGCGCCAGATCGTTAGGCGAGAGCCTCAGGGCGGCGTGCGCCAGGAAATATTCGTCGGTCAGAGTGATGCCGTCGGTCAGCGGGCCATCGGTATTCAGCGTGACGACGACACCCTGCTGGAAATAGCGCCGAAAGGGATGGTCCGCCACCGACGCGACGACGTGCGTATGCACGTTACTCGTCAGGCACATCTCCAGCGGGCGACCACTTCTTCGAGCAGCGCCGGGTCTTCGGCAAGCCTCGTCCCATGCCCGATCCGCTGCGCACCCACGTCGTGGAGTGCTTGATGGATCGACTGCGGTCCGTCTCCTTCTCCCGCGTGACAGGTGCAGGCCATGCCGTGCGCCGCCGCGTACTCGAACGCCGCGCGGTGATCTCTGGCCGGGAACCCGCGCTCGGCACCGGCGAGATCGAACGCCGTCACGCCCGCCGAGCGATACTCGGCCGCGACACGCGCCAACTCGAGCGATTCGGCCGGCGGCTTGGTCCGCATCGCGCAGACGATGAGTCCCACGCGCGTCCCCGTCTCGGCCACGGCCCGGCGGATTCCGGCCAGCGGCGCTTCGATCGCCTGCACCAGCGTCAAGGCGGGACGATGCAGGAGCGGCGAATACCGGACCTCGACATAGCGGACATTTTCGGCGGCCTTATCGATGACGAATTCATACGCCACGCGCTCGAGCGCCTGGGCGGTCTGTAGGACGGACAGCGTGACTTCGTACTTCTGGAGATATTCCTCGAGGTTCTTGGCGTCGCGCACCAGCATCGCTTTGGCCAGCGCGTCCGGTGTGTCGGCCGGGAGGCGGATGCCCTGTGCACGCGCCAGCTCCAGCATCGTCGCGGGCCGGAGCGCGCCGTCGAGATGCACGTGCAGCTCGACCTTGGGCCAGCGGCGCAAGGCGTCCTTCGTGAGCCGCGGTTTGCCCTCGCGCCGCGCCGTGACGACCACTCGGTAGACGGAGCCCGCTTCGCCCACCGCGTCGCCGGCGTCGATCGCGCGGCCGGCGGCGTCCGTCACGTAGGCCGCGCTGTCGAGCAACCGCGCCAGGCCGTCATCCGCCTGCGCGACCGCGTCGCGCACGCGCGCACCCCGCGGGACTTCTACCGCCTTGTCGTTGATGAAAACCCGCATCAGCGATCGGTCCGATGGAAGCGCACGTCGTTGGGCGCGTCCACTGGAGACCGCAGCACACCGAGATAGCGGGTCAGGGCGTCGATATCGAGCACGTCCAAATCTTCCTTCGGTGCGCCCACCAGCATCTTGAATCCCGAGCCACCCGTCGCCATGAAGTCGCTGACGACCAGGGTGTAGGTGGCGCCCTTGTCGATGTCCTTTCCGGTCGCGAGTCGCGTCCGCGTGACCCGTTGGCCCGGCGCCTTGCTGGCGTCAAACCAGACTTCCACCCCGGCCACGTGGCAATCGGGCAGGTGATCGCGACCGGCGACGCATTGCTCCAGCGCGGCGAGCAGGACGTCCCCTTTGACCGTGAGTCGCAGTATCCGATTTTGGAACGGCTGTACCTGGTAGGCCTGACCCCACGTGATCACGCCCTCCGGAAGGTCGGTGCGGATACCACCGTTGTTCATGATCGCGACATCGGCGCGCCCCGCGGCACGTTGCGCGTCGGCGATCAGGCGCCCGAGACCATACTCGTCACCCTCGCGCTTGAGCGGCACTTTGAGCCGCGCCACCACGATGTTGCGGACCGCTTGCTGCTGGCGTCCCAGCGCCGCCGTCAGCGCGGTGTCGGCCATCACCTGGTCGGCGTAGGGCGTCACGAGCTGGGTGCGCACCTCGCGCCGGCCTCCGACGCGCACGAAGTCGACGATGCCGATCGAGCGGGCGCTCGATTGTGCTTCGATGATCGGGATCCCGTGCACCACGGTATTGACGCGCAGGTGGGTATGACCCGCCACGATGAGGTCGACCGCTCCCGAATCGAGCTGCCGCGCGAGGTCGATGATCTCGCCGTGACACACCGCCACGTAGCCGCCACCAGAGCTCGAGTCGCACACCGCGCCCGCGTGCGCGACCACGATCACGAAGTCGGCTGCGGCGCGTGCCCCGGGCAGATAGCGCTTGATCGCCTGTGCGCCATCCCCAAACGCGAGGCCCTGGACGTTGCGCGCCGCGGTGCTGGTCGGCGTCTCCGTGGTCGTCAACCCGATGACGGCAATCTTCACGCCGCTCTTCGTGATGAGCTTCCAGGGCGTCGCCCAATCGGGCCGAGCGGTCCCGCCGGTACTCGTGATGTTGGCGGAGAGGAACGGGTACTTCGCTTCGACGATGCGGGCGCGCAGCGTGTCGAGCGACCAGTCGAACTCGTGATTGCCGATCGCGGCGGCGTCGAGGCCGAGGCGGTTCAGCGCGTCGAAAGCAGCGTCCCCTGCATCTCGTCGCCGGCGTCGAGGCGAACGCTGGCGCAGCCACAGACGCGCGCGAGGCTGTCGAGCCAGGGCCTGAGCGCCGCCACGCCGCCGACCGGCCGTCCCTGCGACCAGTCCCACACGCGCGGCTCGAGCTGGCCGTGGAGGTCGCTGGTTGCGAGCACGCGCAGCAACGTGCTGTCGCGCACGACCGCGGCGGCCGCTGGGGATGGGCCGAAGGCCGCACGCGCGGCGGCGCGGGCGGCATCGGGAATGATCGCCCAGCTCGGATGCAGATAGGTCGTGGCCTGGATGGTGCGCGCGCGGCGGACCTCGTCCACCAGCAGCTCGCGAATGTCTTCGCCCTTGTCGTAGATCACTCGCGCGCGGGCGATCATCGCGTACGCGCCGCCACCCGCCTGCCGGTAACTGTTCACCGCCATGGTGAAGCTGTCGCCCGCTTGCACGATCTTGCCGTTATAGGCGAGGCCACGGATGCGCAGTCCCGCGGGTCGCGACAGATCGATGTTGTACACGACGCCGCTCACGACGTCGTAGTTGAAGCCCGCGATGCTGTCATTGATCACGGGCCGGCCGGGTTCATAGCTGTTGAAGTACCGCGCGGAGTGCTCGAGATACTCGCGCAGCTGCTGGCCCGAGATCTTCACCGCCCGCAGCGTGTTTTCGTACGGATAGATCCCTACGAGGTCCCGCTGGTGCACATCGCCCTCGGGTATTCCCGTCTGCACATCGAAGACCGCGGCGGCCGACAACTGCGTCCCGGCGCGGCGGCGCTGCACTTCATTAATCAAGTCGAGCAGCGGCGTGTCCTGCGCGCGCGCGTAGCGGGCCTCGAATCCCGCCGACGCGCTGCCGATCGGTGTCCCGGCCCACAGTCGCGCCGCCTCGTGCGTCGCCCGGACCCGCTGCGTGAACCGCGGTGACTCGGCGACATTCGCGAGGGGGATCAGGTCCGAGCGCACTGCGGTGACGCGGTATCGCCCCGCGCGTGCGGTGTCCTTCGCGAGCGACACATGCACCACGGCGAGACTCTGCACCCAGTTCTTGGGCTGCACGAAGTGGACGCCCTTGATCACCGTATCGCGGATCTCCCGATGCGTGTGACCGACGATGACGAGATCGGGCTTCGGGGTCATCGCCGCGAGCGCCGCCGCGTCATTCTCCGGGCCGACGCCCGACGTGTCATAGCTCGATTCGCCAAAGCCGCTGTGAATGAGCACCACCTTCAGATCGACGCCGGCGCGATCGAGCGCGGCCAACGCAGCCGGCCCCGCTTCGGCAATGCGGCCGACTCTGACGCGACCCGCGAGCTGAGCCCGATCCCACAACATCACGCCGGGGGTGGTCAGCCCGGTGACACCGATCTTGATGGCCCCGCGCGATATGACGGCCGTGGGCGCGAACAGTGCCTTCCCGCTGTCGTCGACGACGTTCGCCGCGACGTAGCGGTAGGTCGCCTCGGTCGCGGCGCGCCGCAAGAAATCGACGCCGAAATCGAAATCATGATTGCCCGGCGTGACGGCGTCGTACTGCAGCGCATTCAGCGCGTCGACGATCGGTTGCGGCTGGCGCTTGTCGTAGCGGCCAAAGAATGTGGCGAAGGGGTTGCCTTGCAGCAGATCGCCGGCGTCGAACAGCACGAGGTTGCCGGGATACCGGGCGCGGAGGGTCTCGAGCGCCGTTGCGGCACGCGACAGGCCCCCGGGGGCCGCAGCATCGCGCACATAATCCCAGCCCATGACTCGGCCATGAATGTCGGTCGTCGCGACGATGACAATGTGCGCGGTATCGGGAGCAGCAACTGCCTGGAGCGCGAGCAGCAGCGCGGAGAGGAGATGCATAGTGCGCGTAAAATTGCGAAACGGACGCCGCCCGCGCTACCTTCCGCCCTGCGCATGCCTGACACGGTCAACCTAGCCGTCCCACAACGCATCCTCGTCGTCGACGACGAGCCCGACATCACGGCGCTCGTCGCGTACCACCTCGCGAAAGAAGGCTATCGCGTCACGACGGCCGGCACCGGCGCCGATGCGCTGCGCTCGGCGCGCGAAGAGCGGCCCGACATGGTCGTGCTGGACCTCATGCTGCCGGGCCATTCAGGATTCGAGGTGCTCGCCGAGCTCCGCCGGCGCGATGAGACGCGCGACGTCGGCGTCCTGCTGCTCACCGCGCGCAAAGAAGAGCCCGATCGCATCAAGGGTCTCTCCCTCGGCGCGGATGACTATCTCGCCAAGCCGTTTTCCCCGAAAGAGCTCGTGCTGCGCGTGGGCGCGATTCTCCGTCGCCTCGCCGCACCGCCGGTGGCGGCCGGCGGTCGCCTGGTCGCCGGGCCGATCGTGCTCGACCGCACCGCCCACCGCGTCACCGCCGACGGCAAAGACGTCGAGCTGACCGCCACAGAGTTCAAGCTGCTGGAGCGCCTGATCGAACGCCGCGACCGCGTGCAATCGCGTTCGCAACTCCTGGAATCGGTGTGGCAGGCGCAGCCCGACATCCAGACGCGCACGGTGGACATGCACGTGCAGCGCCTGCGCACCAAGCTCGGCACCTCTGGTGACTGGATCGAAACGGTGCGTGCCGTGGGATACCGGTTCCGGGAGCCGGCCGCACTTCCGCGCTCGTCCACGGGCACTCGCCGCCGCCGCACATGAAGCTCGTCACGCGGCTGTTCGCGAGCATGGGGCTGCTCGTGGCCGCGGCGGTTATCGGATCGATCATCGCCGCGGACGTGCTGCTCCGCAGGCACCTCGAGCGAGAAATCGCCGGCGAGCTGGAGCGCGAGGCGCGGCTGGTCGCCGCCTTCACGCCGACCGACTCCTCACGCTGGCCAGAGTTCGCGGCGCTCGCCGGCGCGAGACTCGGACGCCGCGTGACCTTGATCGATGCCGACGGCCACGTCCGCGGCGACACCGAGTTCGATCGCGCATCCCTGGCGCGGCTCGAGAACCATCGCACGCGGCCTGAGGTCCGAGCCGTGCTGGACTCGGCCGAGCGTGTCGGAACGAACACACGGTTGAGCGCGTCCACCAACGAACCGCAGCTCTACGTCGCCATCAAGGACGGCCCCCCAGGACTCGCCGTGGTCCGCGTATCCACGACTCTGGTCGTCGTCGATGAGCAGGTCCACGCCGTCCAGCGCGCCGTCGGCGCCGCCGGGCTGGTGTTGCTGCTGGCGGCGTGGCTCGTCGCCTGGCTGCTCGCTCGCGCGCTCGCCCGGCCCTTGCTGCGGATCGCCGATGCCGCCCGTGACATCGCCGCCGGCCGAGCCGCGGAATTTCCCGACGTGCATGTTCCCGAGCTCGCGCATCACGTCGACGCGCTCCGCGCCATGCATGACCAGCTCGAACGCCGCTTCGAGGACCTGCGGCGTGAGCGCGAGGAGTCGCGCACACTCGTCGAAGCGCTGTCCGACGGCGTACTCGCCGCCGACAACCGCGGCACGGTCATCTCGACGAACGCGGCCGCGCGACGGCTGCTCGGCTATGGTCCAACCGAACCGCTGCTGCCACTCAGCGAGCTGTTCCACGATCGTGCGCACCGGGCACTGATGCGTGAGGTGTTGACCGGCGCGGTCCTGGAGGGACGTGAGCTCGATCTCGGGGACCGCACCGTGCTCGTTTCGGCGCGACCGCTCGCGGACGGCGGAACCCTGCTCGTGCTGAATGATGTGAGTGAGCTGCGGCTGCTGGAAACGATCCGGCGCGATTTCGTCGCCAACGTCTCGCACGAGCTCAAGACCCCGCTGACGGCCATCGCCGGCTACGCCGAAACGCTCGCGGCCGAAGCCCTCGACTCTCAGGCGGTCGGCTTCGCGCAGACGATCGTGGACAATGCGCGCCGCATGCAGCGCCTGGTGGATGATCTGCTCGACCTTTCGCGGATCGAGTCGGGTGGCTGGCGGCCTGAGCCGCGGATGCTGGGCGTCGATGCCGCCGCGCGCGAGGCGTGGCGCCCGTTCGCGGAACGGGCGTCCAGCCGCACGATCGAGCTCGAAACCGCCACCGATTCGGCCGCCGTGAACAGCGATCCCGAGGCGCTGCGTCAGATCTTTACGAACCTGTTCGACAACGCGCTGCGGCACACGCCCGAGGGGGGGCGCATCCGCGTCACGGCAGAGCAGGAAGGCGACGAAACGGTCGTTCGCGTCAGTGACACGGGCAGCGGGATTCCGAGCGATCACCTTCCCAGGATTTTCGAGCGGTTCTACCGGGTCGACCCCAGCCGGTCCCGCCAGGAAGGCGGCACCGGGCTCGGCCTGGCGATCGTGAAGCACCTCGTCGAGGCACATGGCGGGCGTGTGGAAGCCGACAGCGAGCTTGGGCGGGGAACCACAATCCGTTTGTACTTCCCGACTTAACTCCCGTTACACAGCCGTAACGCTCCTGTCATCAGCTGTTGACGCGTGACCAACATCGTTGTGTCGTGCGAAATCGCGCTTGTCACGGACACTTACACGCCGCAGGTCAACGGCGTCACGACAGTGGTCGCCCGGATCGCGAGCGTGCTACGCGAATTCGGCCACCAGGTCGCGGTCGTCGCACCACGGTACCCCAGCCGCGCCGCTGAGGCGCCGGGTGAATTGCGCATTCCATCGGCGGCATTTCCGCCATATCCGGCGATCCGGCTCTCGCTGCCGCAGTTCGGCGCGGTCGCCCGCTTTCTCGATCCGTTCGAGCCTGAGCTCGTCCACGTCGCGACGGAAGGCCCGCTGGGACTGATGGGCCGCCGCTACGCCAAGCGGCGCGGCATTCCGCTCGTGACGTCGTATCACACGAATTTCCCCCAGTACGCGCGGCATTACGGTGCCGGGGCGCTGGAGCCACTCGTGTGGAAATGGCTGCGCTGGTTCCACCGGCCCGCGGTTCTCACGCAGACGCCGGGAGAGGCCGTCGCCGCTGAGCTCAAGAGCCGCGGCATCGGCAACCCGATCGTCTGGGGTCGCGGCGTCGACACGGCGCACTTCAATCCGGGACGGCGCAGCGCCGGCTGGCGCCGCTGGCTCGCCGGTGGGGATGACACCGCGGTCGTCCTGCACGTCGGCCGTCTAGCCCCCGAGAAGAGCATCGACGTCCTCATGGAGGCGTGGACTGCGACGCACGAAGGCGCCGGCCAGCGCGCCACCTTCGTGGTGGCGGGCGAGGGACCGGAAACGCGGCGGCTCCTGACCCAGCTGCCGTGGGTGCGGCAGCTCGGATTTCTCGATCGTGGGAAGCTTGCAGACGTGTATGCGAGCGCGGACATCTGTGTGCTGCCATCCAAGACCGAGACGTGTGGCCTCGTGGCGCTCGAAGCGATGGCCTCTGGCCTTGCGGTCGTGGCGGCTGATGCCGGCGGCTTCCGCGAGAGCATTACCCAGGGCGCAGCGGCGTCCTGGTTGCTCCGGACGATGCGACCGGATTTGCCGCGGAGATACTTTCGCTTGTGATCGCGCCCCAGCGTCGCGCCGAAATCGCGACGGCTGCGCGCGCCGCGGCGCTGGCGCGCGACGTCGCGCCCGAGAACCTCGCGCTGCTGCAACAGTATGCGGCTGCGGCGGGCCACACCGCCGCGGGAGCCTTCACGCGGACGGCGCAGCCGGTCGAGGCGGGGGTTTGATGCGCTGGCTCACACACCTGGGCGGCGCGCGGGTGACGATCGGGATCGGCCTCGGCCTGATCGCCGTCGGCGAGCAGCTGCTCGGACTGGCGGCGTTGTTCGCGCTGACGACATCGCACCTGGCCGTCCAAGTGCTCAAGCGTGCGGTGGCGCGTCCGCGGCCGTGCGATGCCACCGGCCGCCCGCTCGCGCTCATCGATCTGCCCGATCCGTTCTCCTTCCCATCGGGGCACGCCGCGGCGGCGAGCGCGGTGGGCGGAACGATCGCGATCGCGCATCCGGTGCTCGCCCCGCTGTTGTTGCCGCTGGCGGCGCTGATCGCTGCGTCCCGGGTGAGCCTGCGCGTCCATCACGTCGGCGACGTGATAGGCGGAGCGCTACTGGGCCTGATTGCCGCCATCGGCGCCGCGCTTCTCATACTGCATTAGCCGTTCGAACATGTGCCCGGCGGCGGATTGCACGGCCGACCGTTCGGGTGCCCAGGTAGCCGAGGCTGGTTTGGCTCGGCTATCTGCGCCTGTTACAGAGCCGTGACATTCGTACTGCTGTTCGGTGATATGCAGACGCGACTCTTGGGTGCCCAGCACATTCACCTTTTCGAGGAGTCACACCGTGCACGTACGACCACTGTTGAGCCTCGCCGCGGCAGGCGCCCTCAGCGCGATGTCGGCCACCGGCCTCAGCGCGCAGGCTCAAGCCCCACAGGCACCACAGGTCACCGTCAGCGGCGTTTCCTATCTGCAGTACCTCTATCAGC
>QHTW01000127.1:11044-18181 GCA_003220955.1 Gemmatimonadota bacterium
CCTCGCCCGCTTCTCCGGCGGCGTCAGCACACGGATCACCGCGGACATCCAGCGCGTCGGGGGCGGTGACAACTCACTGCGCTATCGCCTGAAGTATGCGTTTGTCGCGTACACGCCGCAGGGCAGCTCGCTCACGTACAAACTCGGCCAAATCCATACGCCCTTCATCGATTGGGAAGAGGCACTGTGGGACTACCGCATGCAGGGGCAGATGGCGATGGAGCGTGGCGGCTACCTCTCATCGTCGGACTTCGGTCTCGGCGTGGACGGTAACTGGAACGCCGACCGCGTCAACATGCAGGTGGGCATCTACAACGGGGAGAGCTACAGCGGCGGGACCGGCGACAAGCGCAAGGACCTGATGGGTCGCGTCTCCGTACGCGTCAAGCCGACCGATGACGCCAGCCGCGTTGGTGGACTGCGCATCACCGCGTATGGCCAATACGGCAAGCCCACGACCGGCGGTCAGCGCAGCCGGTTACTCGGCATGGTTTCGTACAAGACGAAGCAGGTCACCCTGGCGGGTGAATACGCAGTGACGAGGGACAGCACGACGGGGCCGCCCGTGGTCGCCAAGGCCCCAGGCTCAGTCGCCAGCCTCTTCGGCGTCTATCACTTCACGAACTCGAAGGCGGCGGTGTTGGCCCGCGTCGACTTGACGGACCCGAACACCAACGTCGGCAACAACCGGCTGACTCGCGTCATCGGCGGCGCCTCGTACCAGCTCTCGCCGAACCTCCGGCTGCTCGCCGATGTCGACTTGCTCACGTATCAGGGCGGCACGCCGACTCCGGCGCTCGAGGCCACGCGGTCGCAGGCGTACTTCCAGGCGCAGTTCACGTTCTAACGCACACGGAGAACACACACTCATGAAGTCTCTTCTGCTCTTGCTTGCCGCGTTACCAGCGGCAGCTCTCGCGCAAGTCCAGCTGAATGGCGCTGGGGCGACGTTTCCGAACATCATCTATTCGGACTGGATGCTGACCTATAACCAGGCGCATCCCGACGTGAAACTGAACTATCAATCGATCGGCTCGGGCGGCGGCATTCGCCAGTTCTCCGATGGCACGGTCGACTTCGGCGCGTCGGACGCGCCGATGACCGATTCGGCGATCGCCGCGATCGGCGGCAACGCGCTCCACATTCCGACTGTGATGGGGGCCGTCGTGATCATCTACAACCTCCAGGGCGTCTCGCAAGCCGTGAAGTTCACGCCTGACGTCCTGGCGGACATCTTCCTCGGCAAGATCACCAAGTGGAACGACGCGCGGCTCGCGAGCGGCAACTCGGGCGTCACGCTTCCCGCCAGCGACATCGTCGTCGTGCACCGCGCTGACGGGTCCGGTACGTCGTTCGCCTTCACGGACTACCTCGCCAAGGTGAGCCCCGAGTGGCAGCAGAAGGTGGGAAAAGGAACGTCGGTGAACTGGCCGGTCGGTCTGGGCGGGCGTGGCAGTGAAGGCGTTTCCGCCACCGTGAGTCAGACGCCGGGCGCCATCGGGTATGTCGAGCTGGCCTATGCAACCACCAACAAAATCCAGTACGGCACGCTGCGCAACAGCTCGGGCAACTGGATCACGCCGAGCCTCGCCGCTGTCACGGCGGCTGCAGCCGGTGCGATGAAAGACATGGGCCCGAACACCGACTTCCGGGTGTCCGTCACCAACTCATCCGGAGCCCAGGCCTATCCGATCTCGACGTTTACGTGGTTGCTGGTACACAAGTCGTACAGCGACACCGTCAAGGCGCGGGCGCTGGTGCAGTTCATTTGGTGGGCAGAGAGCGACGGCCAGGCGAAGGCGCCGCAGCTCGGCTATGCCCCGCTGCCCAGGGAGCTGCACCCGTGGATCGAGGCTCGCCTCAAGTCTATCAAGGCTGCTGGTCGCTCCGTTCTCTAGACCATAGGACACCTCCCGGTGTGTAGTTGGGGGCGCCGGGGGTGTTTCCTTTGTGGTGACAATTCCGTTACACCGTTGTGACGGACACGCCGTGAGCCGCCGGTAGGTTTCCCCCGGCGATGACCAGCCTCCCTGTCGAGCGCCTCGCCCGCCCGCAGTCGCTTCACGCCACAGATCGCAGTGACCGCATCTATCGACGCGTCCTGACGGGCTTCGCACTCGGCCTGCCGCTCCTCATCCTCATCATTCTCGGCGTCCTGTTTACCGGCGCACTGCCCGCTTTGAAGCGATTCGGTCCGACCTTCCTGTGGACCTCGACCTGGGACCCCGTGGCCGAGATCTACGGCGCGGCGCCGATGATCTTCGGAACGCTGGCGTCGTCGGTGCTCGCGCTGCTGATCGCCGTCCCGCTCGCGCTCAGCGTGGCGATTTTTCTCACCGAGTTTTCGCCCGGCTGGCTGCGCCAGCCGGTCGCATTCCTCGTGGAGCTCCTTGCCGCGATTCCGAGCGTCGTGTACGGCACCTGGGGGATCTTTGTGCTGATTCCTTTCTTGCGAGCGCACGTCGTGCCGCCGCTCAAGGCGGTGCTTGGCTGGACGCCGTTCCTGCAGGGTGTGTTCTATGGCAACTCGCTGCTCGCCGGCGGCGTCATTCTCGCCATCATGATCGTCCCGTACATCGCGGCCGTCTCCCGCGAGGTTCTGCTCGCGGTGCCGGCGAGCCAGCGCGAGGCGGCACTCGCGATGGGCGCGACACGCTGGGAGGCCGTGCGGTCCGCCGTGCTGCCCTACGGTCGCGCCGGCTTGATCGGCGCCGTCATCCTGGGCCTCGGTCGCGCGCTCGGTGAAACGATGGCCGTCACGATGCTCATCGGGAACCGGCACGACATCGGCGTCTCGCTTCTGCAACCCGCGTACACGATGGCGGCGGCGATCGCCAACGAGTTCAGTGAAGCCACCACCAACCTGTACCAGTCGGCCTTGTTCGAAGTCGGATTGATCCTCTTCGTACTCACAGTCGCGGTCAACGCCATCGCGCGGGTCCTGATCTGGCGTGTGGCGCGCGGCCAGGCGGTAGGGAGTCGAGCGCTATGAGCGGCCGCGTGCTCCGCCGTCATCTCGCCAGCCGCGCGATGACCGCCGTGGTGGTGGTGCTGTCGTTCACCGCGGTGCTCGCGCTGCTGCTCATTCTCGGCAATCTCGTGCTGAAGGGCGCGTCGTCCATCGATTGGGCCTTCTTTACGAAGAGTCCCGTGCCGGCTGGGCAGTCGGGAGGCGGTGTCGCCAACGCGATCGTGGGTACGGGCATCATCGTCGGTCTCGCCGCGTTGATCGGGGTACCGATCGGTGTAGCAGCCGGGCTGTACCTCGCCGAGTACGGGTCCGGGCGGCTCGGTTTCGTGGTGCGGTTCATTGCCGATGTGCTCAACGGCACTCCGTCGATCGTGGTCGGCATCGTGGCGTGGACATTCATCGTCCGGCCGACGCACGGGTATTCGGCGCTCGCGGGCAGCGTCGCCTTGGCGATTTTGATGATTCCGATGCTCGCGCGTACGACGGAAGAAATGGTGCGCCTGGTGCCGCATTCGTTGCGCGAGGCGGCGCTCGCGCTCGGATACGCGCGCTGGCGCACGTCGCTCGAGATCGTGGCGCGCACAGCGCTCGGCGGAATCGTCACGGGGTGCCTCGCGGGGATCGCAAGAATTGCCGGCGAGACCGCCCCACTCCTGTTCACCGCACTTGGCAATCTGAACTTCTCCGTGGCCATCACGCAGCCGATGCAGTCTCTGTCGCTGCAGATCTACGTGTATGCGACTGGCCCCTTCGACGAATGGCATCGTCTGGCGTGGGCGTCCGCGCTCGTGCTCATGGGACTCGTGCTGATCATTTCCATCACCGCCCGCTGGGTCACGCGGCAACGCTATGGTCGCATCCGCTAATACCCGGCTGCGCCTCGAGGCCGCGCATCTCACCGCGCTGTTCGGCCAGCACCGCGCCGTGCGCGACGTCTCACTCTTGTTTCCCGCCCATATCGTCACGGCGATCATCGGTCCGTCGGGATGCGGCAAGAGTACCCTGCTCCGTTGCCTGAATCGGATGCACGAGCTGACCCCCGGGGCGAGCGTCCAGGGTGACGTGCTGCTGGACAACGTGAACATCTATGCGGACGACGTGAGTCCGATCGAGCTGCGCCGACGCATCGGGATGGTGTTCCAGCGCCCTACGCCGTTTCCCACCATGTCGATCTCCGACAATGTCGCGGCGGGCCTGCGCGTGAATGGCCGTCAGAAGAGCTCGGACGTCGACGACGCGGTTGCGCGAGCGTTGCAGCAAGCTGCGCTCTGGGACGAAGTGAAGGACCGGCTGCACACCAGCGCCTTGGCGCTTTCGGGCGGCCAGCAGCAACGGCTGTGCATTGCGCGCGCGGTGGCTCCACAACCCGAGATCCTGCTGCTCGACGAGCCGACGGCGTCGCTCGATCCGGCGGGAACGCAGCGTATCGAGGAGCTCTGCCACGCACTCAACCGCCTGTACACGATCGTGATCGTGACGCACAACATGCAGCAGGCCGCGCGCGTGTCCGATTACACCGCGTTCATGTATCTCGGCAGCTTGATCGAGGTCGGCAAGACGAACGAGCTCTTCACGAAGCCGAAGGTCGAGCAGACTGAGGCTTACATCACCGGACGGTTTGGATGACAACGACTGCGTCGGACGGTCGGACGGTCGGACAGCCTGCCCTGAGCGCAGCGAAGGGGTCGGACCGTACTGCGTCTGTCAGTCCGACGGTCCGGCAGTCCGACAGTCCGACGCCTGTCGTCGAGTCCCGCGCCTACAATTTTTGGTACGGCGCCAACCATGCGCTGCACGACGTGACGATCGCCATTCCGCCACATGCCATCACCGCGTTGATCGGGCCATCGGGCTGTGGCAAGACGACATTCTTGCGGTCGATCAATCGCATGCATGACTTGACGCCGGGAGCGCGCCGTACAGGCGATATCCTGCTCGACGGCGGATCGATCTTCGCGCCAGGCATGGACGTCGTTGCCCTGCGGCGCCGGATCGGCATGGTGTTCCAGCGGCCCAATCCCTTCCCCAAATCGGTCTACGATAACGTGGCCTATGGCCCGCGCCTGAACGCCATGGCGGCGCCGCGTGAGTTTCCGGACCGCGTGGAGCGCGCGCTGCGCCAGGCGGCGCTCTGGGACGAGGTGTCCAGTCGGTTGCGGGAGCCGGGGACCGCGCTCTCGGGAGGTCAGCAGCAGCGCCTCTGCATCGCGCGCGCGCTTGCGAACGAACCGGAAGTCTTGCTGCTGGACGAGCCCTGCTCGGCGCTGGATCCGATCGCGACGCAGCGGATCGAAGAGCTGCTCGTCGAGCTGAAAAAGACCTACACAATCGTCATCGTGACGCATAACATGCAGCAAGCGGCACGTGTCTCGGACTACACGGGCTTTTTCTACGTGGGCCAGCTGGTCGAATTCGGCGAAACGGAGCAGGTGTTCACCCGGCCGATCGACGAACGGACCGAGGCCTATATCACAGGAAGGTTCGGATGAACGCGCAAGCGACGACTCATCGCCATTTCCACGACGAGCTCTCCGAGCTCAAAGTCGCCCTGCTCAACATGTCGGGCGAGGCGCAGGCCGCGCTCGCCGCATCAGTGGAGGCCGTGCTGCAGCGCGACGGCGATAAGGCTCGCGAGGTCATCGCAGGCGACAAAGAAGTCGACCATCTCGAGCTCGAGGTCGAGGAGACGGTCATTCGGTTGCTCGCGACGCAACAGCCGATGGCCCGCGACCTCCGCTTCCTCACCGCGGCGATGAAGATCTCCAACGATCTGGAGCGCGTGGGCGATCACGCGGTCAACATCGCGCAATCGGCGGAGCGCCTGCTGGCGGCCCGGCCGATCGTGCCCGAGCCGGAGCTCCTCGAGATGGCGCGTCAGGCGCGCACGATGCTGGCCGACGCGCTCGACGCCTTCGTGCGGGGCGATGCCCAGGCCGGTCGCGCCATTTGCCGCCGCGACGACAGCGTCGACGCCCTGCACCAGTCGATGTTTCGGATCCTGCTGACGCACATGATGGAGGACCCGCACATCATCGGCACGGCGATGGAGCTATTTCTGGTGAGCCGGAACCTCGAGCGGGTCGCGGACCTCGCGACGAACATTGCCGAGGACGTCGTCTTCCTGGTCGAGGGAAAATCGATCAAACACCACGCGGAAGGCTAGTCGGTGCGATAGCGATAGTACGTCGCCGGCTGCGTCGGCCGGCGCCGGAGCACCTCGTCGGAAGCGAACACGCGCACCAGGAGCAGTCCCGCGACGAACCCGCCAACGTGCGCAAAGAACGCCACCCCACCCTGCTCGACTTGCGTGAGGCTCCCCAGCCCGCTGAGGAGCTGCAGCAGCGCCCAGTAGCCGAGCATGACCCACGCGGGGAGCGCGACTGTCGTGATGTAGATGGGCAGGATGATCAGCGTGTGAACGCGCACGCGCGGATACAGCAGGAGGTATGCTCCCAACACACCGCTGATCGCCCCTGAGGCTCCCACCATCGGCACGATCGAATGCGGGCTGATGAGCGTCTGCGTCGCCGCGGCGGCAATCCCACACAAGAGATAGAAAATCAAAAACTTCCCGTGGCCCGTCGCGTCTTCGATGTTGTTTCCAAACACCCACAGAAACAGCATGTTGCCGAACAAGTGAAACCAGCCGCCGTGCGTGAACATCGACGTGATGATGGTGAAGTACTTCGGCGCGGTCCCGACCATGCAGACGATGCCCGGGGCGAGCGCGACGCCGCTGCCGGGCTTGACACTCTGCAGGATTTCGCCGGGGATGAGGCCTAGCTCGCAGACGGATCGCGCGAGGGGCCCTTGCGCACCGGCGCCCTGCAGCAGAAGGAAGACGAGAACGTTGGCGATGATGATCGCGACCGTGATGATCGCGGGTCGCTCGGTGGGGTTCTCGTCGCGGTACGGAAACATGCCGACAATCTACGGAACTAGAGTCTGCAACGCCGCCAGCAGCGACTCCCGATCCCAGCTCCCGTCGTAGCGGACGCCGTTGATGAAGAACGTCGGCGTGCCGTTCACGCCGCTCTTCACCCCGCCCATGAAGTCATCGCGTACCCGCGGAGTGTGCGTTCCAGCCTCGAGCTCGCCGCGGATCCGGTCGGCGTCGAGGCCCAGTTCGGCGGCATACTCCACGAGGTGGTCATCGTCCAAGGCGA
>QHTW01000304.1:0-1411 GCA_003220955.1 Gemmatimonadota bacterium
ACAGATTCGACGCTGTGGCTCGTCCCGGAGTTCTCGGGCACCCAGATCCGCCTGTACAGCAATTCGCCGGTTGCGGATTTGACGTCGATCGACTTCGCCCCCGCCTCTGGCTACTCGCGGAACATGATTCAGGCGGTGCCGGGCTACGCCTACGTCTTCCAGATTGTCGAAGGATCGACGCTACGGTACGGCGCGCTGCGGGTGACACACGTCGGCCGGGACTACCTGATCTTCGACTGGAGCTTCCAGACGGACGTCGGGAACCCCGAGCTGGTGGTGCGGGGCGGGCTGTCGACCGCACTGTCCACGAGTACGGTCGTAACGGGCACCAAATAAGGCAGCGTTGCAGGAGCTGGGCGCCGGAGTGGTCAACAGCCACTCCGGCGCTTTAGCTTTTGGGGCCATGACGAAGCCATCGCTGGTCACGCTTGACGGACGGTCCCTCGCCATCGCTGATGTCGTCGCCGTCGCGCGCCATAACGTTCCCGTTGCCCTCGACCCTCAGGCGCTCAAAGCAGTGCAGCAGTCGCGTCGTGCCGTCGAAGCGGCGATCGAGCGCGGGGAAACCATGTACGGCGTCAACACGGGGTTCGGGAAGCTCGCGCATGTACGGATTCCCGCGGAGCAGGGTCGGCAACTGCAGCTCAATCTCATTCGCAGCCACGCGTCCGGCGTCGGGGAGCCGCTGCCTCGGGATGCCGTGCGGGCGATGATGCTGCTGCGCGCCAACGTCTTGATGCGGGGCACCAGCGGCGTGCGGCCCGTACTCCCTGAGCTGCTGATCGAGATGCTGAACCGCGGGCTTCATCCGAGCGTGCCTTCACAGGGAAGTGTCGGTGCGTCGGGCGATCTCGCACCGCTCTCGCATCTCGCGCTGGCGATGATTGGGGAAGGCGATGTGCAGGTGCCGCGGCCCATCACGCTCGAAGCCAAAGAGGGCTTGGCGTTCGTGAACGGCACGCAGGCGCAGACCGGTCTCGCTGCGCTGCTCGTGAGCGATGCATGGACATTGTGGCGCACCGCGCATGGGGCGGCCGCCATGAGTCTCGAAGCGGTGCGCGGCTCACCCGATCCGTTCGACGCCCGAATCCACGACGCCCGTCCTCACCCCTGGCAACAGCGCTCGGCGGCGCTGCTGCGTGAGCTGCTCGCCGACAGCGAAATTCGTGAATCGCATCGCGACAACGACCCGCGCGTCCAGGACGCGTATTCGCTGCGCTGTACGCCGCAGGTATTGGGGGCGGTAGGTGAAGGACTCGCGTTCGCGGAACGGATCGTGGCTACCGAGCTCAATGCGGCGACCGACAATCCGCTCGTGTTCGGGGACGTAGTGCTCTCCGGTGGCAACTTCCACGGCCAGCCGATCGCCTTGGCGCTCGATGTGGTCGCCATCGCGCTGACGACGCTGGCC
>QHTW01000304.1:1427-1957 GCA_003220955.1 Gemmatimonadota bacterium
GAGCGGGTCGTCAATCCTGATCTGTCGTCCGGGCTGCCGGCGTTCCTGGCGCGCGAGCCGGGCCTCGAGTCGGGATTCATGATCGCGCAGATCGCGGCGGCGGCGCTGGTGGCCGATTGTCGGGTGCTCGCGACGCCCGCAAGCGTGCAGTCGGTGCCGACGGAGGGCAATCAGGAAGACGTCGTGCCGATGGGGATGACCGCCGCGTGGAAGGCGGGCCGCATCCTCGCGAATGCCGAGCGGGTCATCGCGATCGAGTTGCTCGCCGGGGCGCAGGGGCTCGAGTACCTGAAGCCGCTGCGGCCCGCGAAAGCGGTTGCGCGCTTGCACGCCGCCGTGCGGCAGGAATCGGCGCCCCTTACGGCAGACCGGCCCCTGACCGCCGATATCGAGCGAGTGACGCTGCGCATCCGCGAAGGCAGGTTCGCCTCGTGAAGGCCCCGCGCGGCACCACGAAATCGTGCAAGGGTTGGATTCAGGAAGCTGCCCTGCGCATGCTGATGAACAATCTCGATCCGGAGGTCGCCGAG
>QHTW01000304.1:2024-2886 GCA_003220955.1 Gemmatimonadota bacterium
CGGAATTGGGCGTCCTTCGATGCGATCTGCCGCACGCTCCGGGTACTCGATGACGACGAGACGCTGCTCGTGCAGTCGGGCAAGCCGGTCGCCGTGTTCACGACGCACGCGGACGCGCCGCGCGTGCTCATCGCGAACGCGAATCTGGTCGGTCGGTTCGCGACGTGGGACGTGTTCCGCGATCTGGAGCGGCGCGGGCTCATCATGTATGGGCAGATGACGGCGGGGTCGTGGATTTACATCGGCACGCAGGGGATTCTCCAGGGGACATACGAGACCTTTGCCGCCGTCGCAGCGCGGCACTTTCAAGGATCGCTGCGCGGCCGAATCGTGCTCACGGGTGGACTCGGCGGCATGGGTGGGGCCCAGCCGCTCGCCGCGACCATGAACGAGGGAATCTGTCTCGCCGTCGAGGTCGACCCCGCCCGCGTGCAACGCCGGTTGGAGATCCGCTATCTCGACCGATCGACGACGTCGCTCGACGAGGCGCTCGCGTGGTGCGCGGAGGCGAAGCGGCGCGGCGAACCTCTGTCGGTGGGGCTCGTCGGCAACTGCGCGGAGATACTCCCGGCGCTGGTCCGCCGCGGATTTACCCCGGACGTCGTAACCGATCAGACATCCGCGCATGACCCGCTCAATGGATACGTCCCCGCCGGGTTCGGTCCCAGCGAAGCCGTCGAGCTGCGGCGCAAGTCTCCTGACGATTACATCGCGCGCGCCCGCGCGAGCATCGCCATCCATGTGGGCGCGATGCTCGAGCTGCGAAAGCGCGGCACGATCGCGTTCGATTACGGCAACAACATCCGCACTGAAGCACGCGACGCCGGCGTGACGGACGCGTTCGACATTCCCGGGTTTGTCC
>QHTW01000305.1:0-313 GCA_003220955.1 Gemmatimonadota bacterium
CGAGAATCCGCACGTCCGCGACACTGCTCGCTTCGGCAAGTCGCGCTTCGTCGTAGCGTTGCTGCACGCTCGTATAGAGGTTCGTGGCCAAGTCGACATCCCGCCGCCGGCGCGCTTCCTCAATTGCCCGCTGAGGAATCCGGCGCAGATCCCGGTCTGCCGCGGCGACCTGCGGGGCAAGCACGCGTTCGCGCGCCGTCAGCTCGTCTATGAGCGACTGCGCCAGCGTCGGAACGGTGCCCCGCTCCAGCAGCTCGATCTCTCCGATCAGCCGTTGGACGGCGGGGTGATCGTCGGTGTACTTGGAGGCGAG
>QHTW01000305.1:571-2367 GCA_003220955.1 Gemmatimonadota bacterium
TGGCGCTGTTCGTCGAGGAGCTTCCCCAGTTGGTTGAGCTTCGCCCGCTTCAGCTCCGCGCCCACGGCGACGGAGCGTTGCGCGACGGCGTTCACCGTCGCCGCGGTATGAGCCGGGTCCGCTCCGGTCAGCCCGACTCGCAGAAAGTTGCCGCCCTGGTCCATGGTCACCGTGAGTGCGTTTCCCAGCTGCCTGGCGGCGTCGCGCAACGGTCTGACGGTGAACGTTAAGTCGCTCCCCGCCGGTAGAACGGCGGCGGTGGGAACCCACCGAAAGCCAAGCGCCGCGCCGACCGAGTCGCCGATCGCGCCCTCCTGCAGTCCTTCGCCGCCCGCCCCGGCGAGGCGGAAGTTCCGCCCTGTGCCGTCCACCACGACCCGATACCGGCCCGGACGGTACGTGTCGCTCACCGTGAATCCAGCGAACGCGCCGGCCCAGCCGTGCTGGGGTGCGAGATACAGACGCCGCTCGCGGGCGACCTCGTCCAGCACAACGTAGGATTTGAGCAGCTCGCCCCAGGCGTACGACTCGAATAATTGATTGGCACCGATAGGCCCTCGGCTCGTCCCACCCCGGGGCTCGCTCGACTGGATCCAGATCGTCGCCTGCACTTGGTAGCGAGGCGGGAGCAGGCGGCCGGCGGCCGTGCCGCCCAGGGTCCCAAGCGCCGCGAGCCCGAGGATCCACCAGCGGTACCGCAGCGCCGTGGCCCCGTGGCGTCGCCAGTCGGTCGGTTGTACTAGTCCGGCCCCAGACTCCTCCAGCCGCCCCCCGCGCCCAGCGCCGAACGGCGCGGACAACTGGTCGGCGGGGACCGGCGTGCCGTTTGAAGGAGGGTATGCGCTCACGGCGATCCGCACCGCAAGGGTGATACCGTGCGCAGCGATTTCGAATGACGACGCGCACTACGGAGCGCCGGATGGGGCGCGTGAGCGATGTGGTACGACAGCAACATCTGAACGTCCCCGGTGGGGGACATGTAACGAGCTTGTTACACCTTCCTTGACAACCAGCCGAATCCCGTGTAAAACCAAGCACTCGTTGGTGCAGTCTCCGTCACGGTCCGCAGGCCCGATCCGTGCCAAGAGCAGCGTAGATGACAGCGGTCCTCACTCAAAAACGGCACGGAGGTACGGCAGTGTCCGCTCCCATACCCGATCAGCGTGCCCAATCCCGGCACGTGGTGAGCCTGCCGGCGCTCACCCCGGATCTCAAAGCGTCCGTCCAAGTGCTCATCGTGGACGACGAGCGCACACTCCGGGAGAGTTGCGCCACCGTGCTGCGGTACGAGGGATACCAGGTCACCCTGTGCGGAAGCGGCGACGAAGCCCGCGACCTGCTCAAGCGCACCAAGTTCGACGTCGTGCTCCTCGATCTCTATATGACAGAGATCCCAGGGATGCGCCTGCTGCGCACCTGTCTCGAGGCGAATCCCGACACGATTGTCATCATGATTACCGGCAACCCGAGCGTGGAATCGAGTCTCGAGGCGCTGCGCGCTGGCGCGTGGGACTATATGCCCAAGCCATTCTCCGGCACGCACCTCCAGATCCTGCTCGGGCGAGCGGCGCACACGGTGCTCGTGGCGCGGGAGTCGAACGCGATCCAGGCCGAGTTTGCCCGGGAGCACGGCAACAGTGAGCGCGTCACCGTGCTGGGCGCGGCACCGGCCTTTCGCCGCGCGGTGGAAATGGCCCGTCGCGTGGCCCCGACCGACGCATCGGTGTTCATCACCGGCGAAAGCGGCTCCGGGAAGGAGCTGATCGCCCAGTTCATCCATCATCACAGTCGCCGCA
>QHTW01000305.1:2412-2760 GCA_003220955.1 Gemmatimonadota bacterium
CCGCACTCCCGGAGGCGCTGCTCGAGTCGGAGATGTTCGGGCACTGCAAGGGCGCCTTCACCGGTGCGGTACGGGACAAACCGGGCCTGCTCGAAGCCGCCAACGGTGGTACGCTGCTGCTCGACGAGCTCGTCGAGATGTCGAAACCGATCCAGGCAAAGCTGCTGCGCGTGATTCAGGACGGCGTGGTGCGCCGGGTTGGCAGCGAGGCCACCGACGCGGTCGTGAACGTCCGCTTCATCGCCTGCACCAACTGCAATCCCGAAGAGGCGGTCGCGGCCGGTACGCTGCGCGAAGACTTGTACTATCGCCTGCGCGTCGTGCCGATTCCCGTCCCGCCGCTGCGGG
>QHTW01000306.1:0-1708 GCA_003220955.1 Gemmatimonadota bacterium
ACTGTCGGCGGCCGCACCGGTGGATCCGCGGCTGGTGCACGCGAGGAGGGGTAACGCAGCGACGAGCGCGACGAACTGTGTGGTTTTGGTCATAGGTTGAAGATGGCCGTAACCGGGCGACAATGTCGACATTGCAGTACGCGGGAGAGGTGATAGAATCCAACCACGCATGACGCGTTTCATTCCGTGGCTCGTTGCCGCTGCCATCGTTCGTGTCTCGCCCGCCGCAGCCCAGGCACCTCGCGACTACACGGCCGCCGACGTGCGGTTCATGTCGGGCATGATCTACCATCACGCGCAAGCGGTGCTGATCGCAGGGTGGGCACCGTCCCACGACGCCGGCCCGTCGCTGCGCACGCTGTGCGACCGCATCGTCGCCAGCCAGAAAGACGAGATCGCGCTCCTCTCGCGCTGGCTCGCCGATCGTCACGAAGCGGTGCCGCACACCGATCCCGAGCACATGATGATGCCGGAGATGGATTCGACGCACATGATGCCCGGGATGCTCACGGCGAACCAGCTCGCGCAGCTCGATACGGCGCGCGGGCCGGACTTCGATGCGCTGTTCCTGCGCTTCATGATTCAGCATCACGAGGGCGCAATCACGATGGTGAACCAGCTGTTCGCAGCGAGCGGCGGCGAGGAGGAGCCGGTCTACAAGTTTGCGACCGGCGCGTTCGCCGATCAGACAACGGAAATCGAGCGGATGCAGCGCATGCTCGCCGCCGACCTCTTCGGACCAACCACACCCAAATAGGATTAGGCAATGAAACGCTCGCGCACATTGCTCCACGCATTCGCCGTCGTGTCGCTCACCGCTTGCGCCTCGGGGGGGGGCGGCGGGAACAACGCGACGGTCGCTCCAACGCCGGATCCGCGCGTGGGCCTGAAGCCCGGCCGCTACGACGCGGGCCAAGCGCAATGGAATATGCGGCTCGTCTCGAACAACCCGTCCCCCTCGCCGTTCGACAGCTCGACGAATTCCGATCTCGCGTTCTACAAGAATTACGTCATTCAGGGCAACTACGACGGCTACCAGGTCTGGGACATCTCGACGCCCGGTCATCCGACGCTGAAAAAGGCGTATTACTGCCCCGCGTCACAGAGCGACGTCTCGGTGTACCGGAATCTGCTCTTCGTCTCCGGTGAAGGCACGGGCGGCCGGCTGGATTGCCTCGGCACCGGCGTGCGCGATTCGGTCTCCCACGACCGGCTGCGCGGCATCCGCATCTTCGACATCAGCGACATCGCCAATCCCAAGTACATCGCGAACGTGCAGACGTGCCGCGGGTCGCACACCCACACCGTCGTCATCGATCCGAACGACACCGCGAACGTCTACGTCTACGTCTCCGGCTCCGCGCCGGTGCGCTCGCCGACCGAGCTGCCGGGCTGCGTGCGGCAGTCGCCCGACTCGAATCCGAACAGCTCGCTGTTCCGGATCGAAGTGATCAAGGTCCCGCTCGCCGCGCCGCAGACGGCCGCGATCGTGAGCTCGCCGCGCATCTTCGACTCGCTTTCGGCGCCGCCGGTGCACGGGGAGGAGCAGGAGGATATCGTCGAAGCCAAGCGCGCGGCGGATTCGGCGCGCGCCGCGGGCGGGTTCGTCATCACGTTGTTCGGGATGGAGCGGCCGATCGGCGGGCGGTTCACGCGGCCGCTGCTCGATAGCATCGCGAAGACCAACGGCCGGACGGCAGCCAATGGG
>QHTW01000306.1:1946-2322 GCA_003220955.1 Gemmatimonadota bacterium
TCCTGTTCACCGACGAGTGGGGCGGCGGCGGCCAGCCGAAGTGCCGCTCGTTCGACAAGCCCAAGTGGGGCGCGGACGCGATCTTCACGCTCGACAACGGCAAGATGACGTTCCAGAGCTATTACAAGATGCTGGCGCCGCAGACCCCGCTCGAAAATTGCGTCGCGCATAACGGCTCACTGATTCCGGTGCCGGGGCGCGATATCATGGTGCAGTCGTGGTACCAGGGCGGCGTTTCGATGTTCGACTGGACCGACGCCGCACATCCCAAGGAGATCGCGTTCTTCGATCGGGGCCCCGTGGACGCGACACAGATGGGCAACGCCGGCACGTGGTCGGCGTACTGGTACAACGGCTACATCTACAGCTCGGAGAT
>QHTW01000128.1 GCA_003220955.1 Gemmatimonadota bacterium
GTAGCCGCCCTGCCCCGGATGACTGTGGTACCAGCCCAATAGCGTTGCCGACGCCTTCCGCAGCTGTTCTTGCATCCGTTCCCACAGGCGGGAAACGACGACCTCGGTCTTATCGCCGTAAATCGGCTGGCTGAGCTTCAGCGTTTTGTCGATGATCGTGTAGAGCGCGCCGGCTTCCGGATCCCGATAGATGTCTCCGATGAGGAATCCGAAGATCGCCTGCGTCGGCGAGCTCTTGAGGTGCTCCTGCAGCGCGATGACCGCTTCCTGCTGAAAAAAGATTGGATAGGGCGAGCGGCTGGTGGACTTCCCAGGATGGGTCGTTCCCCCGGCAGCGGGCGGATTCCACAGGATCGCCCGCTCGAGGGGCATCGGCTGGGATTTCGGCTCAGGCCGCGGGCTCACCCGAGGGTCTCCACGACGATACGCGCCGCGCGCTCGACGTCGGACCGGCTGACGTCGAGGTGTGTGACCGCCCGGAGCCGCCGCGGCCCGTACGGCGCGAGCCGCACGCCCGCCTGCGCGAGCCGGGCCGCGGCCGCTTCGGCCGTAGCGCCGTCGCGCTGCAGGTCGACCATGACGATGTTGGACTCCGGGGCGGACGGACGGACGGTCGGACTGTCGGACAGAAGCTCGGCAAACCGCTTCGCGTTCTCGTGATCCTCCACGATGCGATCCAGGTTGTAATCGAGCGCGTACAATCCCGCTGCCGCGAGGATGCCCGATTGGCGCATCCCGCCCCCCAGCCGTTTGCGGATTTCCCACGCGCGGGCGCGTTTGTCCGTCCGGAATCCCAGACACGATCCGACGGGGCAGCCGAGGGCCTTGGAAAAACTCACCATCACCGTATCCGCTCCCTGAGCCAGACGCGCCGGCGTCACACCGGCAGCCACCGCGGCGTTCCACAGCCGCGCGCCATCGAGATGAACGGCGAGACGGGCGTCGCGCGCGGCCCGGATCAGGCTGTCGACCGCCGCCGAGTTGAGCACACGTCCGCCCGCCACATTGTGCGTGTTCTCGATTGCCAGCGCGGTGATGCGAGGGACGTGCGGGGACGGCGCGCGAAGCGCACCGCGCACCAACTCGGGCGTCAGGAGCCCGTCCGGCGTCGCAATGGTGCGGATCTGCACACCGGATAGCGCCGCGACCCCGGCGAGCTCGTAATGCACGACGTGCGCATTGCCCTCGAGCAACAGCTCGGTCCCGTGTTCAGTGCAAAGAGCGATCCCGGTCTGGTTCGCCTGGGTCCCCGACGGGAAGAACAACGCGTCTTCGGTGCCGAGCAACTCCGCGACGCGCTGCTCGAGCCGGCGGGTAGTGGGATCGCCGTCGAGAACGTCGTCGCCGACCTCGGCCTCCGCCATGGCGCGCCGCATTCCCGGCGCCGGCTTGGTGACGGTATCGGAGCGGAGATCGATCGGTGGCGGAGTCATCCGAGGCGCACGCGTTGCAGGCGCCGCATGCGCATCAGATCGTACGTCTCTGCCACCACGCCACCCAGCAGAAAAACGTACGCCGTGTAATAGATCCACAGCAGCACGAACGCCGTATAGTAGATCCACAGGAGCAGCAAGAGGACCGCGATCAGATTGGCGCTCGACGCCGCGCGGTCCAGGGTGACGAAGTGCGAGACGTACAGCGTGTACAACCGCTTCGCGACCTCGAACCCGACGGCGCAGAACAACGACGCCACGAGGCCGGTGCGCCAGTAGATGCGCCGGCTGGGCAGGAATTTGAAAATGAGGAAGAACAGGAGCGTGCTGAACAGAAGCGTGCCGAGCTGGGCCTCGACGCCTCTGCCGCTGGATGCGAAGGCGTTGGCGAGAAACAGCGCCCCGCCGACGAAGACCATCGCGAGATCGGTGAGCTTGGCAACCGGCCAGGGGCGATTCTCCTCCGTATCGAAGACTTCATTCAGGGCCGCACGCAGACCCCCGAACATACGAGGCGAGAACCACAGGAACAGGGGCGCCGCGAGCAGCGTGAGCCTGCCGCGGCGAACGACGAGGTCACCGAGGGCGCGTTCGATGAATCCGAAGCGGTCCGTGCTCCCCTCGCTCGACTCCGGCAGGAAGCGCTGCAACAGCTCGTGGACGTTCAGCTGGTGAATAGCAAACTGGTACTCGACGAGGTAGCCGACGACGGCGAGGACCAGGCCGACGAAGGGGATTGCGGTGAGGAGGATGTCGAACGAGACGGCACTGGCGAGGAACGGAATGTTGTCTTCGTAGGCGGCTTCGAGGGTCCGCCGGATGACACCGGTGACCGTGCGGTGCCAGCCGCCTTCGCCATTCACGCGAGGGGCTCGTCCTCCTCTTCAGAGGCGGCCGGACGACGGGTCCGGCGGCGGCGCGCGGCCTCGAGCCTGCGGCGAAGCTGCTCGCGCGTCGTGACCTCCGGCTCGTCGTCCTCCTCCGCGTCGGACTCCTCCGCTTCCTCTTTGGCTTCCTTTAGGAGCCCACGCACTTCGTCGACCTTATCCTCGGCGAGCTCCTTCAGGTTGTGCAGGCCCTTCGACACCTTGCGCCGCGTAGTCTCGCCGCCTTCGGTCGGCGCGAACACGAAGCCGGCCACCGCACCGAGGACGATGCCGAGCAGGAATGCCCCGAAGCCGCCACTCCGCTCGCTCATTCGCCCGCTTCCGCGTCGTCGGGTGCTGAGACGAGCGCCGCCCGCGGCGCCGCATGGGAATCGAGCTTTGGCTTGACGTAGCGGTCGGTCGCCGCCCGCGTGCCCGTTACGCGGAGCTGCTCGAACAGGAACGCGAAGGTTTTCTCGAGATCGGCGCCGATGTTCGCCCGCACAGCCTCCGGGAGATCCCAGAACCGCTGCTTGAAGGGGGCGATCGCTTTCTTGCGGCTCTTGTAGATGAATTGCTCTTCGGTGTCACCCTTCTTCCACTCCTCTTTCGCTTCCCGCTTCACCCACTCGTTCACGTCGCGCCGCAAATCATTGGGCAGGGCGGGATGATCCATGACGATCGTCTGGAAATTCGTTGCCAGGTGGATCTCGACCGCCTCGCACTCTGGGAACTTCGAGAATGCTTCCGGCGGCAGCGTCGAGGCGCCGTGTTGCACTGCGCCGCCGAGGCCGTATTTCGTCCGGGCGTCGTGCGACAGAGCTTTCAACGCCGCAAGATCGAGGTGCACCTTCGCGATCGAGCCGTCGGGCAGCACCACGCCGCCGTGGCTCGTCCCGGTCTGCACCGAGATCTTCGAAATGCCAGGGGAGGTGCCGAGCCGCTCGAGCGTCCGGTTGTAACCCTCCATGAAGGCTTTGAGCTCATGCACGTCGCTGTTCTTCCCGCCGACTTCACCGATCTCCGCCCCCACCGAGACGGTGACGCCGTCCGGCTCGCGGTCGCGGATGAACTTTGTGAGCTCGGCCGCGCGCTCGTAGTTCGTGCGCTGCTGCTCCGCGAGATTGGGCTTGGACAGGTCGACCAGGGTCGAGGTGTCGACGTCGATGTTGTAGAACCCGGCGTGCAGCTCTTCCTCGATGAGCGCGCGGAGCGCCTTGAGCTCGGCGTCCGCGTCGGCGGCGTATTTCTTGGCGTTGACCTGGACGTGATCGCCTTGAATGAACAGCGGGCCGGTGAACCCTTCGCGCAGCGCCGCGGCCGTCATCACCGCGACGTACTCGGCGGGCCGCTGATCGGTGTAGGCGATCTCGCTGCGCGCAATCTCGCAGATGATCGCGCCGGCATCGAGGCGCTTCGCCGCGCGGAAGATCGCGCGACCGGTGTCGTAGGCGAGGATCCGGACGTTCATCGCGGGGGTCGTGAACGCCGGCACTTCCCCACGTCCCCGCGCCAGGTACAGCTCGTGAATCGCGGCAGGCCGGACGCCGGCCTGTTGCCCCATCTCCCAAATCATCCATCGCGCGTGTGCTTTCTCGTCTTCGCTTCCGAAGACAGCCGTGCGCACCAGCGCGTCGATCTTGGCGCTTTCGTTGAGCATGAGCTCTGCGTTCCCTCCTCGCGGCAGAATCTATGCCCCGGGTAAGTCGATAACCAGCCCGTCATAGGCCGGCGCGATACCGGCGGGCAGCTTCGCTGCAAGCGCCGCGTGTGTGTTCTCATGCGTGAGATGCGTGAAGAACGTGCGACGCGCGCCGACACGCTGCGCGGCGGCGACCGCTTCTGGAACGGAGAGGTGCAGCGGATGCGGACGCGACAGGAGCGCATTCAGGACCAAAACCTCGAGATCCTGCAGCGCGTCGATCGCACTCTCGGGAATCACCTTCACGTCGGTGAGATATGCCACCGGTCCGATGCGATACCCAAAGACCTCATGATCCCCGTGCGGCAGCGACACCGGCAGCACCGCGACTCCGGCGATCGACGCGGTCTTCCCGGGCTCGAGCGCGTGCGCCGCGAGCTCGGGCTTGCTCGTCCCCACCGGCACGACGATCGCCGGATCAAAGATGTAGGGAAACTTGGCGGTGAGCTCCGCCATCGTCGCGCGCGAGCCGTACGCCGGGAGTATGGCACCCTGGCGTACCGACAGCGCCCGCAGGTCGTCGATGCCGTGGACGTGATCGGCGTGTGCATGCGTGAAGAGTACCGCGTCCACGTGATCGACGGCGGCCGCGACGAGCTGCAGCCGCAGCTCCGGCGGCGTGTCGATCAGGAGTCGCTTCGCATTGGTCTCGATCAGAGCGGCGGTGCGCGTGCGCCGGTCGCGAGGGTCCGTGGATGTGCAGGTGGGGCAACGGCAGCCGATCTGTGGCACGCCGAATGACGTGCCGGTCCCGAGGAAGGTCAACCGCACGTCACACGACCTCGACCTTGATGAGGTTGGTGCTGCCGGAGACGTCCCACGGGACGCCCGCCGTCATGACGATACAGTCGCCTTTCTTGGCGTACTGGCGCTTGAGAATCAGGTCCCGCACGACGGTGAGCATCGCGTCGTAGCCGGGGACGTGGTCGACCAGAACGGGAATCACGCCCCACACGAGCGCCAGCTGGCGGAACGTCGTCGCTTCGGTTGTGACGGCCAGAATCGGAACGGGGGGACGGAGGGCCGCCACCTTGCGCGCGGTGAACCCGCCCTTGGTCAGGGTCACGATCAGCGGCGTCTTGAGCATGCGCGCCACGGCGTGGGTGCCCCACGCGATGGCGTCCTCGGTGTGGACTGCGACCCCCGCGATGCGGCGCTCTTCCCGGTGGCGAAGCGGACTCCGCTCCATTTCGCGGATGATGCGGTCCATGGCGCGCACCGCCTCCACGGGGTACTGCCCGACCGCCGTCTCGGCCGAGAGCATGACCGCATCGGTGCCGTCGAGAATCGCGTTGGCGACATCGGATGCTTCGGCGCGCGTGGGACGGGGATTGTGAACCATCGACTCGAGCATCTGCGTCGCGGTGATCACCGGTTTGCCCTGATGATTCGCTTCGCTGATGAGGCGCTTCTGCACCAGCGGCACCTGCTCGAACGGCAGCTCGACGCCGAGGTCGCCCCGCGCGACCATCACGGCGTCGGACACCGAGACGATCTTGTCGAGGTTCTCGAGGGCCGTCGCCTTTTCGATCTTGGCCACGAGCTTGATCGTCCCGGGAACGAGGCGGCGCAGCTCTTCGATGTCCTCGGGACGACGGACGAACGAGAGCGCGAGGTAGTCCACCCCGATCTTCACCGCGTCCTGGACGTCCTCCTGATCCTTTTCAGTGAGCGCCGGTGCCGAGACCTGCACACCGGGGAGGTTCATCCCCTTGTGCGCCGTCAGAATGCCCCCGTCAATCACCCGGCCGCGGACGCGCGGCGCCTCGACTCCCGTCACCTCGACCGAGAGCAGCCCGTCATTCAGCAGGATCCGAGAACCGACTCGCGCGTCTGCGGCGAGGCGATCATACGTGGTGGGCAGCTCGTCTCCCCGCGCGATATCCTCGGGAGCAAACACGACCTGCTGGCCCGGCGTGAGCTCGCGCGGAGCCGGGAGATCCCCGACGCGAATGCGCGGTCCCTGGAGGTCGAGCAGGATGGCGACGGGCGAATCGACGCTGGCGGCGACGCGGCGGATTGCCGCAATCCATTCGGCGCGCGTCTCCGGAGTGCCGTGCGAGGCGTTGATGCGCAGGACGTTGGCACCTGCCTGGAGCAGGGCGCTGACAGACGACTCAGTGCCGGTCGCTGGTCCGAGCGTGGCGACGATCTTGGTGCGGCGGATGCTCGGGACACCGTTCGTCGAGTTATCCACAATTGCACGCGGCGTGTGAGATGTGGAAAAGTGGCCAGTTCGCGGCTGGTCGCCGCTGGCTCGGGAGAGTTAAAGTACTACATGAAGTCACGGCGAACACAGACTCAGCGCACGACCTCAAGTGATTTCTGCGCGAGGCGCTGCTTGAGCTCCTGAAGCACTTGAATCGTCCGCGACATCGCGGAGGCGGGCATCCCTTCAATCGTGCGGGCGGCCAGGCGGCGTTCGAGTTGTCCCACGCGCAGCAGGACCTCCAGACCATGACGGGTAAGCGTGACACGAACGCCGCGGTCGTCATCCGGATCGGTCGACGTCTCGACGAACCCCTTGGACTCGAGGCGCTGGATGAACGTCGTGGCAGCCGCCCGCGATACGCCCAGCGCGCTCGCCACGTCGCTCGGCCGGGCCCCGTCCGGCCCCCCCAGATCCACCGCCGCCATCACGGCGTGGGCCCGCTGCGACAGCCCGAAGCTCTTGTAGGCGCGATTGCCGGCGCGCTCGATGGCCTGCTGAGCCGCGACCACGGCGTCGGTGAGCTGCAAGGCCAGTTCGGATCGGTCTGACATCTATTAACGGTTAGCTGTGGTCAGATGTTAACATGTTGATAGTTAACATACTAAATATATTGCATGCCCACAACATGGGCACGGCGAGGCTCAGCAGATCTCCGACCAGTCGACTGTCGACTCCTTCTTGCAGCGCAGGCATTTCATCGCCTCCGGCTTGCCGCTGAAATCCTGTCGCTCCTGGCACTGCGGACAGACGGCGTACGTGGTGGTGACCTCCTCCCCTTCCCTGCCGCCCAGGGTGGGGCGGAGCACACCCGTGCGGACGACGACGCTCCAGTGATCGGGGGGCGTGTCGCGCAGGGTGAGATCGATGCGACTGACGCGCACCGGTTTCTTGCGGACCTCGAGGACCACTTTATCGTCGTCACTGTCGTCGACAATCGGGTACCACGCGCCGCGACGCAGCACGTCGGCCACGTTGTCCAGACACCGGGCCCATCCGCGCGGGCCCGGGGACGGAGGAGGAGCCGGGGGCATGAGGGGGGCCAATCTAGCACATCCTGCTAAATTCCGTTATGCGCACGATCGGTACGGTCACCCGGCTGCAGATCCAACGCGACTCCCTGAAGCGCGGCGAGAAGCCCACCCGCGTCTACGATCCCACTCCACTGCTGTCCGTACCGGCGCTCAACGTCACGCCCGACGGCGCGCTGGGGGGCACCGCGGATGGCAGCTGGATCGTGGACGTGCATCACCGCGACCATCCCTACACCAAAAACGAAGATGGGCTGCACGGCATCTCGCTCGGCTTCACGTCCCACTACGATGCGATGCGCGAGCACTTCGGCGATCGTGTGGAAATCGGGTGCGCGGGGGAGAACATCATTGCGACGAGCGACCGGCGATTCGGCTATGACGACCTCGCGAACGGCGTCGCCATCCTGGCGCCGGATGGGAACGAACGGGTGCGACTGAAGATTCTCCAGGTCGCGCATCCGTGCCGGCCGTTTACGGGATGGGCGCTCGGAAAGACCGTCGAGCCGGAGGAGCTGAAAAAGCATCTGCAGTTTCTCGACAATGGGATGCGCGGGTTTTACTGCGTGGGTGAGGGGGTTGGTACTGTTTCCCTGGGAGATTCGATCGCACTGCTTTAGGAAATGCAAAGGCCAGACGTCGAGAAGTCGAGCGGCTGTAGGAAATGGCGAGGGGTCAGGAAGGCGACGCTTTCCTGACCCCTCGTTCCTAGGCACCGCTAGACGTCTAGACGTCTCGACGTCTAAG
>QHTW01000129.1:0-11000 GCA_003220955.1 Gemmatimonadota bacterium
CCCGTACGCACGCGTGACCGATTCGGGGACTTCTTCCTTGGCAAGCGCCGCGAGCGCACGGGTCGCCGCCATCTCCATTTCTTCATTGATCTGCTTGGCGCGGACGTCGAGCGCGCCGCGGAAGATGAAGGGAAAGCCGAGCACGTTGTTCACCTGATTCGGAAAATCGGAACGGCCGGTCGCCACGATCGCGTCCGGCCGCGCTTTCTTCGC
Source organism: Gemmatimonadota bacterium (assembly GCA_003220955.1). Taxonomy (GTDB): domain Bacteria; phylum Gemmatimonadota; class Gemmatimonadetes; order Gemmatimonadales; family GWC2-71-9; genus 20CM-2-65-7. The sequence continues at coordinate 214 of QHTW01000129.1, forward strand.
TTCGTCCGGCATGATCTCAGGAGTGGGATTGGCGAGGGCAAAGATCACCGGCTGCTTCGCCATGCCCTGCAGCATGTCCCCCGTCACGATGCCCGCCACCGAGAGTCCGACGAACACATCCGCGCCCTGAAGCGCCTCCGCGAGCGTGCGCGCCTTCGTCTCGACCGCAAAACGTTGCTTGAACTCATCCAGTCCGTCGCGGCCCTTGTCGATCACGCCCTTATGGTCGGTCATGACGATGTTTTTCCGGACGACGCCGAGCCGCACGTAATGCTCAGCCGTGGCGATCGCGGCCGCGCCCGCGCCGGCGAACACGATCTTGACCTTGTCGATGTCCTTCTTGACGAGCAGCAACGCGTTGAGCAGCGCGGCCCCGGAAATGATCGCCGTGCCGTGCTGATCGTCGTGGAACACGGGAATCGCGAGCGTCTCGCGCAGCCGCTGCTCGATATAGAAGCAGTCGGGGGAGCGGATGTCTTCGAGGTTGATGCCTCCCACCGTCGGCTCCAGCAGCTGGCAGAAGCGGATGACATCGTCGGGATTCTCGGAGCCGACTTCCAGGTCGAACACGTCGATATCGGCAAAGGCCTTGAACAGGATGCCCTTGCCTTCCATGACCGGCTTCCCGGCCAAAGCGCCGATGTTGCCAAGCCCAAGCACCGCCGTCCCGTTGGACACGACGGCGACGAGGTTGCCTTTGGCGGTGTAGAGGTAGGCATCCTCGGGGCGCTTGGCGATCTCCAGACAGGGCTCCGCCACGCCGGGCGTGTAGGCCAGCGACAGGTCGCGCTGGTCCTTGAACGGCTTTGTGGGAGTGACCTGGATCTTCCCGGGCCGGCCCTGTGCGTGATAGTCGAGGGCCTCCTGGCGGCGGCTCGGAGGGACCAAGGACAGAAGTCCTGTTTGGAGAAGGGCTTATGCTAAGCGAGCGTGACGGAAGCTGTCAAGTTCGAGTCGAGCGTTGTAATATGTCGCCGATGCGGAAACGCTCGCTCTGGATGCGCACGCCCCTGCTGCTCCTCACGCTGCTGCAGGTCAGCGTGCCGGCGGCTGCGGCTTGGGCCGATGCTCGGCTCGGTGAAGCGACCGGTCCGGCGCACATCGAGTCGCACTCCACGGCGTCGTGCCCTCGTGTCCACCCCGCGGATTGCGCCTTCCATCGCTTCCTCGCAGCACCCCTCGCCCGTACGACAGCGACGGTGTTTCGCATTCGCGAGGGTCAGGGGATCCGCTGGACGCCGTCCGCGATTGAACGCTCGGCGATCGCCGCACATCTCACTCTTCCCGATTCCCGCGCTCCTCCGCCGCTCTCCTGAGTAACGGCGCCGCGCATCGCGGCGACCGCAATTCCACAACTCGAGTCGACGCGCCGCTCTCCTCTCACGAGGAGTGCGTGTTCGTGGGCCTATATCAGGAGACGTCATGCATTTCCTTCCCTTGCTGGGTGCACTCTTGTCCGTCACTGCGGGCGCGCCGCTCGACCGCCCGTCAGCTCCGATCGATCTACCCGCGAGCGGCGACATCGGCGGTACGGTCACCGACAGTGCGACCGGAACGCCGCTGGCTGGCGGCGAGGTCCGAATACTTCAGGCCGGCGGTGTCATCGCGACTGCCGTGACAGACGCGTTCGGCCGCTACGTGGTCCACAACCTTCCGGCGGCAGCGTATCGCGTCGAGGTCCGTTATCTGGGATATCGCGCCCAGACGCGCGATCTCTCCGTCGGTGCGACTGCAGAGTTCAGTCGCGGTGACTTCAAGCTCACGCCGTTGCCGATCAACCTCTCGGCGGTCGAAGTGGCCACGGCAGTGCCACTCGCAGTCGACACACGCACAGGGAATCAGATCTTCAAGCAGAACGACTACCACGGGGCTCCCAACAGCACGACGTCGCAACTGTTGCAGCAGTCCATCGTGGGCGCGGCCCGCGCACCGACCGGCGAAGTGCATATCCGCGGGCAGCATGCCGAATACACCTACTATGTCGACGGCGTGCCCGTGCCCTCCGGCATCTCGGGGAGCTTGAACGAGCTCTTCGATCCCCAGGTCGTGAATCAGATCGATTTTCAGACCGGCGGATGGGATGCCGAATACGGCAACAAGAACGCCGCGGTCGTCAACATCAACACCCGTATTCCCACCGGCGGCTTCCACTTCGACGTCGCAGGGTTCGGCGGCTCATTCAAGACCGGATTCCCAGCGAAAACCGAAACGACGAACGGACAATCGCTGACGCTGAGCGCCAATTCCGGGAAGTGGGGATTCTTCGCCTCCGGATCCCGGCAGGCGAGCGATATGCGGCGCGAGCCGGTGGTATTCGACACGGTGAACCACGCCGTGGAGAACTTCCACAACGATGGCACCGATGTCTTTGGATTCGCCAAGCTGCAGTACACCGCGACCGACCAGGACGTGGTCAACATCGAGGTCAACCGTTCGCGTACGCGCTTCGCGGTTCCCTTCGATTCAGTGGAAGGGATCATCGACGATCACCAGCAGGACATCAACGGATTTGTGAACGTGGGATGGCGCCACCAGCTCGGCACGGGGAACCTGGAGCTCGGCAAGGCGTCGGAGCTCTTCATCGGCACGTTCTTCCGCGATGGCAGTCTCACGTACACGCCGGGGCTCGGTGATTCGGCGACATTCACGTTCCCGGGCGACACCAATACCTATATCATCGCCGAGGATCGGAGCTTCCGGACGACGGGCGCCAAGATCGACTACGCCGTGCGCGCGCACCACGGTCTCGAGTTCAAGACAGGTGTGCTGGCCCAGTTTACGAGCGGCCACGAGGACTTCTCGTCGGAAACCAATACGGGCTCGCCCGGACCGGCGTCGAACTCCAACCTCAACGGCAGCGACGTGGGTCTTTATGCACAGACTGCGATCGCTCCATCTGACAGATGGGAGCTCCGGGCCGGCGCGCGCTTCGACAATCACAACGCGCCCTTCGCGGGAAACCAGAACCAGATCAGCCCCCGCGCCAAGCTGAGCTTCTTCCCCGACCCGGCCAACACATTCTGGGTCTACTACGCGCGCCTGTTCATGCCTACGAACGTGGAGGATCTCCGTGCCATCACGAGCACATCGCAGGGCGGCGTGGTCGCGGCACCCACGTTACCCGAGCGGGACAATTTCTTCGAGGTGGGATACGTACACCGCTTCCCGTTCGGCTTGGTCACAAAACTTTCCGGCTACCGGAAGCAGAGCACACCCGGTATCGACGACGCGACGGTATCGGGAACCGCGATCGTTACGTCCGTGAACATCGCGAAGGTCAGCATTACGGGTCTCGAAGGCGTGTTGGAGATCCGGCCGTCTGGACCGTTCTCGGGCTACGTGAACCTCGCGATCAATCACGCCTACGGAAGTCACCCGATCACCGGGGGCTTCTTCCCGCCGGACTCCTCGCCCGGATACTTCGACCTGGACCACGACCAGCGAGTCTCAGGGGTGGCGAGTGTGGTTTACTCGAGTCGCGGGCTCTATCTGTCCGCGACCGGCATTTATGGCACCGGACTCACCAACGGCAACGGTCCCGACCCGACGTATGGCCGTGGCCTGCTCGACTTCAACAAGCACACGCACGTCGATCCGAACTTCATCATCAACGCGAGCGCGGGATACGCGTTTGCCGTGGGTAGTGCCGTCATTCGTCCCCAGCTCTACGTCGACAACGTCTTTGATCGGAAGTACCTGCTAAAAGGCGCGTTCTTCAGCGGCGCTTCGGTGGGACGCCCGCGTAGCCTGCAGTTGAGGGTGACCATCGGTACGTGAGGAAGGTTACAGCGGGAGGGACGAGAGATTGCGCATGCTTTTTGCTGATCGGGGTATCAATCTCGTCCCCCCCGGTACCGATCGCACGGAACGAGGAGCGTTAGCCGTGAATTGGCAATCTGGTTTGACGATGGGCACCATTTTCGGAAGCCTGGCGTTGACCGCCGCGTGCAGCAACTCGGCAGGACCAGGCTCCCTGCCGTCGTGCGGGGCACGCGGGACGCAGCTCTCCCTTGCGGTCGCCGCCTATGCCTCGATCGATCCCGCGACCGATTCCGGTTGCGTGACCTTCCCTGCCAACACGGCCATCGACACCGCGGAGTATCTGGTGTTGCCGTGGTCAGCCGGCGGCACGCCGGGATCCTCGACGCCGTTCACGCTGCAGTCGGCCACGCCGCTACCGACAATAGCGATGCAGTCGGCTGCGTCGCTGGAACCGTGGCTCTCGGGCGGTGCGCCGAGTCCGCACGGGCAATTGGCGGTGGCGTTCGATCGTTTTCTGCGTGCATCGGCGCAAGCTCGCCGCTACACGCTTCCCGTACGCTCGGCAGCGGCGCTGACCGCGGTGCCCTCAGCAGCGCTGAGCGGTCCGCCCACGCTGGGCAGTAAGCGCACGTTCAAGGTGTGTGCCAACCTCAAGTGCATGTCCTTCGACAACGTCGGGGCAGTAGCGCGCTCGGTGGGAACGCACATCGCGATCTACGTGGACACGCTCGCGCCCTCCCCGGGGCTCACCCAGGCGAATCTCGACTCCCTGAGAAACGTGTTCGACACCAAGCTGTATACCGTCGACACGGTCGCGTTCGGCCATGTGTCGGACATCGACTCGAACACGGTCGTCATCGTGCTGATGACGAATACCGTGAACAAGCTGGTTTCGACATCGAGCTGCAACAGTACGAACTCGTATGTGGCCGGCTTTTTCTTCCCGGCCGATCTGGCTCCGGGCATCTCGCAGAACTACAACAACGGCGAAATCTTCTACTCCGTTGTCGCGGACTCGAACGGGACGCTGAGCTGTGCCCACAAGCCGTCCGAGGTAAATGACGTCACGCCGGTGACCTTCACGCATGAGTTCCAGCACATGATCAACTTCGTGGAGCATGTGCTCGTAAAGGGCGGCAACACCGAGGAGGGCTGGCTGGATGAGGGGCTCTCGAAGTACGCGGAAGAGATTTCCGGCCGCAGCTTTGGCGACAACGCGCATTTCAGCCAATTCGCCATCAGCGCGGTCTACGACGGCTATCAATACATGCTGAATCCCGGGCGCTCGCCGCTGCTGATTCCCGAAGACACGGGCTCGCTCGCCGAGGTAGGGGCCAGCTGGCTGTTCACGCGTTATATCGTGGATCAGTTCGGCGATTCGCTGGCCGGGCGCCTCGTGCGGACGGCGATGACTGGGGCCGCGAACGTGGCAGCGCAAACTGGTCAGCCGTTCCCGCAAACCGTCAGCCGCTGGGCGCTCGCGAACTGGGTCTCCGATCTGCCCGGTTTCACGGCGCCGAGTGAGCTGCAGTACACGTCCTGGCACTTCCGCACGACGTTTGGCTCACTCCACAACCAGAACCCAACCAACTTTCCGCTCGCCTATCCCCTGGTGCCAACGTTCTCGGCAGGCAGTGCGGTCAACCTCAGCGGTACCCTCTGGTCTGGCTCAGGCGCATATGTGCGGGCTGTGCAGCCGCCCAGCAGCGCGGCGTTCACGCTGCATTTCAGCGGTCCCAGCGGAGGGCCCGTTTCGCCCGCGATCGTACCGCGGCTAATCGTGCTGCGGATTCGGTAAGGTCCGGCCGACGCTCGCCTTCCGCAGCACGGCCGCACCGATGAGCAGCAGGCCGTACATGCAGACCACCAGGGGGCCGGTCGGCAGGTCCTTCGTATAGGAGACCCACAGCCCGAGGATGGACGCCAGCGCTCCCGAGCTCCACGCGATGATCGTGAGCCGCCGCTTGTCGGCGGTGAACAGGTTCGCGATCACCGCGGGGACGACGAGGAAACTGAAAACCATCAACACGCCGGCGATGGGCACCGCGAGGGTGATCACGACGCCGAACGACAAGTAGAAGAGAAAGTCCCACCCCCGGATCTTCCAGCCCTGCGCCTCAGCCTGCTCGGGGTGGAAGGAGATCGTGAGAAATCGGCGCCGCAGCGCGAACTGAAAGACACCCAGCGCGGCGTATGCGATCGCCAGCTTCACGATTGTCGGCCAGGTGACCCACAGCAGACTGCCCACCAACGTCTTCTCCACCGCCTCCCCGCCGCCGGGCACCTTGTTCGCTACCAGCACCGCCGCGGCCGATGCGACAACGTAGACGATGCCGATAAAGGCCTCCTGTGGCACGCGCCCTCCGCCCTGGCCACCATGCGCCGAGGTCCGCGTCAGCGCGAACAGGAATGCGCCGATCGCGGTCGCGAGGAGCGCAAAGACGTACGTCATCGGCGATTCCGGCGCCACGTGAAAGAGCAGCGCCGACAAACTGCCCAGCGCGGCCATCTGCGCGAGCGAGAGATCGACGAAGATCACCTCGCGCGCGATCACGTGCAGACCGAGGTAGGACAGCATGGCCACGAGGATCATGCAGGCGACGAACGGCGGCAGCATCAGCTCAAAGCCGCTCACGGAACCTCCTTCCCGCCGAAGGCCTGAGCGAGCTCCGTCATCCAGAGATTCATGAGGTCGAAGTAGGTATTCACGCCGGCCTGACCTGCGGTGTTGGACGGCACGATGACCGCTTTCGCACCGGTCCGTTGCGCCACGTCCATCACTTGACTGCGATCATAGTAATTCGTCGACAGCAACACCTGAATGTGCCGGTCCCGCATGGCGGTGATGATTTCCTGCACATGGCGCGGCGTGGGGGGAATGCCGGGCTTCGGCTCGATGTAATCGAAGCAGGTGACCTGGAACTCGCGTGAGAAATAATCCCATTCCTTGTGGTAGCACGCGACCAATTTTCCGCGGAACGGCGTCCCCTGCTTGAGCCAGCCGCCCAGCCGGTTGATGAGCGGCGCGCCTTGATACTGCTGCTGCCCGAGGAAGTTGAAGAGCTTGCCCTGGCGATCGAGGTCGGCCAGTGTCTCGCCGCCGATCAGCTTCACCAGGTCGTCGCCGAACAGCGCGCGGTACATCCGGTCCTCGAAATCCTTTTCACGAGCCGTGAAGTAGTCCGCGTCCTGCGGCGCGACGCGCTTCAACCCGCGCAGGATATTGCGGGCGATGAGCACGGCATTGAGCGGATCCGTCCAGATGTGTGGGTTCCCGTAGACGTGGATGTCGCCCTGTGAGCGCGAGAGGTTGACCGGGACGTCGAGCAGCGGCAAGCCCTGATAGGCCGCGACGTATCCAGGTCCGCCTTCCGTGATCTTTGCGTTGTTCGCCTTGTCGAGCAGCGCCGGCACCCACAGCTCGAGGTCGAGGCCGGTCGTGACGAACAGATCGGCCTGCGCCAAGGTCGGCACGAAGCTCGGCTTGGGCTGCACGTAGTGCGGGTTCTCGTCGCCCACCGCGATCGAGCTGACTTTGCCGCGATCGCCCACGATTTCCGTGGCGATGGCGGCGTACGTGGTGAGCGACGTGACGACCTTCACGGGCGCCGCGGAGGCTCCGGGATGCGCGGGCGACGGGCCGGCGACGCCCAGCAAGAGAACAATGATCCGTAGCATGTCAGTAGGTCTCGTGTTTATGAGGTCCAATGGCCCAGACAGCCTGAAGGGCGATCTGATGGTTCGCCGTAGCGTTGGCGATTCGCTGCCACTGATATTGAGCGCGAAGGAAAACCCACTCGCTCTGCCACAACGTGAGGGAGGGGACGAACTGTCTCGTGATCACCCCGAAATCCGGGGACTCGACGTAGTCGTACCGAGCACCAAGGATGAATCGCTGGTTCAGCTTGTAGGTCGAGCTGATGAAGCCGCCGAGGCGCGTCGGCCCGGTGCCGGCAACCTGCTTCTGGAGCGCGAGCAGCTCGCCGCGCAGTGTCCATTCGCGGTACATCGCGCGCAGCGGCGGGCGCCAGGTGAGGCGGAACTCGAGCCCGCCGACCTTGGTGCGCAACGCGGAGTCCGGATCGGTGCCATAGAGCCCCGTGCCGCCGATCTGCATATAGGTCGAATGATTGAGCTACCAGAAGTTGAGCAGGTGCAGCAGATAGGTAGGCCTGCCGCTGTTCCCGAACAGCTCCGAGTCGCTCGCGCTCCGCGTCACCTGCGCGGTGAGCTCGTGAGTTCCGAACCCGCCAAACGCGCGATAGAGCGAAATCCCCGTCCCGGAGAGGCCGTCCTCTCCGAGGAAGGTCGTGATGGCGAGTGGATACTCGGTTTCGGGCACGGCATGGAGGTGCCAGCGATTGAGCTCGCCGAATTGCTGCCGGTACTTACCGGCATCGAGTCGAATGTGGCCGGGCAGCCCGGTCCAGTAGGCGTAGCCTTCCTCGACACTGATATGGCCACCCTCGAGGCTGATGAAGATCTTGGTGTGCGAGTAGGGGTCGAGGGCGGATTGAAAGCCGACCTCGAACTCTCGCGGATCGAAGTTGTCGCGCTGTACGCCGCGCCCGGTCGCATAGCCGCGGATATCGCCCGTGACGCCGATCTCCGGATTGAGCTGGGCCTGGTTGCGCTCGCGCCCGAAGGCCTGCGCCAGCGTGTCTGCCGCCCGCGTGGTATCGGCGCCGGCGCCGCCGGCGGCTGCGCTCGCCGCCGCGCGTAACCGGGCCAGATCGTCCCCGACCGGGGCGGCAGCGGAGGGAGGCGGGGCGGGCTGCTGTCGCCCCGTTGCGGCAACCACACTGTCCAACTTGGCGCGCAGCTGCCGGACCTGCGCCGCCAGCGAATCCACCTGGCGCTTTGTGGGCTGCTGGCTGACCGCGGGCGTCGTGAAAACCGCCACGGCAAACAGCACCGCGCACAACGTGCGTATCATGGTGATCGTCCTCTCCTGTGTCTGCGAGAATGCCCGTCACTCCGCGACGTGCGGAGCGCTAATGAGGCTTCAGGAGTAGGACGGCGGAGGGGCTCGGGCGGGAGCGGTGAGTCGAACGACGGTCGCGATAGAAACCCCCCGCTGCTCGGGGGCGAACCGGACGCCCGCGGCCCGTTCGGGAATCGTGAAGGTCGGCGGAGTGACGACCCGCGCGCTCGCGTACTGGCACAGCGCGCAGCGCATCTCATCGTGCAGGATCGCGCAGCGCGCCGTGTGACTCGCCTCGAAGCCGGGTGGCGCGACGACGACATCGCGGGCGTGCGCCAACGAAATGGCGCCGCCGCCCAGGGCCTGGAGCGCGAGCAGAATCGCGAGCGGGATCCGTTTCAGCATGATCTCCTTCATACGCCGGCCGGTGTGCCGGTGTTGCCCCGGGCATAGGCGCGCAGCCGCCGCAGCATCCGGCGATCGTGCCGCAGCGGGTCATCCCGCTTCGGCGTCTCGATAATCTTAACGACGTCGGCCAAGCGCAGGTCGCGCATGATCCGCCGGAACGGCTCCGGGCCGATCTTGCCCTCGCCGATCCACTCGTGCCGATCCACGTGCGATCCCGCAGCGACACGGGAATCGTTGAGATGTAAGCACTTAAGCAGCCCCAAACCGATCACGTGATCGAACTCCTCCCACACCGCCTCCACTCGCGACAGGTCATACCCGGCCGCATGCAGGTGGGCGGTATCCAGGCAGAACCCGACGCTCGTCCGGATTCCGTCCGGCAGCGCGTTGCGCAAATCCCGCAGCTCTTCGAACCGCGCGCCGAGCGCAGTTCCCGAGCCTGCTGTTCCTTCAATCCACACCTGGAGGTCGCCGGGCACCGCCGCCAGGCACTCCGCATATCCGCGGGCATTGCGTTCGAGTCCCGCCTCGCGGTCGTCCATGTAATTCCCGGGATGCGAAACGACTGCGCGCAAGCCCAGCGCCCGCGACCGCTCCAATTCCATCGTGAAGCTCGCGATGCTGCGCGTGCGCAGCGCCGGGTCGGGCGACGCCAGGTTGATGAGATAGCTGTCATGCGCAACGACTGCCTCCAGCTTGTGACGCGTCACTTCGCTGCGGAATCGCGCGACGTCGTCCGCGTTCAGCACTTTTTCTCGCCATTGATTCGGCGTCTTGGTGAAGAGCTGAATCGCGGTGGCCCGCAGCGTTGCGCCGCGCTGCGGCGCGGCCACCACTCCGCCCTGGCTCGAGACATGCGCCCCCAGCATCACGGCGAGGGCTCCTCGGTGAACGCGAGCCGCGAGATCAGCGGGACAAAACGAACGCCCCCCGCGTAGCGTGGCAGCAGCTCGCTATGCGCACCGCGTTCCAGGATGACCAGCTCTTGCGACGCGAGGTCACCGACGGGGATCACCAGCCGGGCGCCGGGTGCCAGTTGGGTGGTGAGCGGTTCGGGGATGCGCGGGGCCGCCGCGCCAACGATGATGCCGTCGAACGGTGCTTCCTCCGGCCAGCCGGCGGCGCCGTCGCCCAGGCGCGTTTCAATGTTCGTCAGACCGAGTCGCCGGAATCGTTCCTCTGCCTCCACGAGCAGATCCGGCAGCCGTTCGATCGCGAAGACTTTCCCATTGGGCGTGAGATAGGCGAGAATCGCGGTCTGATAGCCGGAGCCCGTGCCGATCTCGAGAATCCGGTGCGTGCGTTTCGGCGCGAGCCGCTCGGTCATCAGTGCGACGACATAGGGCTGCGAGATCGTCTGTCCGTTCCCAATCGGCAAAGGCGCATCGCTGTAGGCGTCGCCGGCAAGATGGGGCGGGAGAAACCACTCGCGGGGCGCCCAGCGCATGGCGGCCAGCACCCGCGGATCTCGAATGCCGCGGCTGGCGAGCTGGCGCATGACCATGCGGGTCCGCGGGCCGAGCGTCTCGGGTGCCGGATGTGCTTGCCGGGGCATTGGTTGAACTATACCTTGGCGCGGCCCCCAGCGCGGGAGACCGCTCCTGCCGGACTTGGTGCGTCACCGCATTCTTCTGATCGGAAATCCAGCCGGCCGTCCCGATGGATTGGAGCGACTGTTGGTGCGCGGCGGTTT